>JBEBXZ010000260.1:0-4319 GCA_040391335.1 Dokdonella fugitiva
CTCGGGCAGGAGCAGCGCGAACACGCGTTCGGGCCCGAGTGCGCGCACGGCCAGCGCGATGCTGCACGAGGAATCGATGCCTCCGGAGATCGCCACGACGAGGCCACGCTTGTGCAGCTCGCGCGAGGTGATTTCGCGCAGGCGTTTCGCGATGCGATCCGCTTCGCCTGCGTAGTCGAGATCCAGCGCGTTCCAGTTCAACTTCGTCACGGGGCTTTCCTCTGCTCGGTGGCTGCGACGAGCTCGGCTCGCCGGACTTTGCCCGATGCCGTTTTCGGCAAGGTGGCGACAGTTTCAATGAATTTTGGAATCTTGTAACTTGCCAGGCGCTCGCGGCAATGCGCCTTGATGCGCTCGGTCGTCAATCCGGCGCCCTCGTCGATCACCACGAAGGCCTTGATGACCTGGCCGAGCGTGTCGTCGTCGACACCGATCACCGCGATCTCGACGATGCCGGGCAGCTCGATGATGGCCTCTTCGACATCGTTTGGATGCACGCGATGCGCACCGGTCTTGATCATGTCGCTGCGCCGGCCGGCGAGGAACAGGCAGCCGTCGGCATCGAGGTAGCCCATGTCGCCGGTGTGCAGCCAGCCGTCGCGGAGCACGGCGGCGCTGGCCTCCGGATCGCGCCAGTAGCCGAGCATGACGTTCGGGCCACGCGCATGCACGTCTCCGATCACGAAGGGTGCGGCGCGTTGCCCGGTTTCGTCGCGGATCTCGATCTCGACGCCGGCGATCGGCAGGCCGACCGATCCCTGCTTGCTGTCGATCCATTCGGGAGGCAGGCGCGTGAGGCGTGCCGTCGCCTCGGTTTGTCCGTACATGATGAAGATGCGTGCCTGCGGCAGCGCGGCGCGCAGGCGCGTCGTCGTTGCTGGCGCCATCGCGCCACCGGCCTGGGTCACGTAACGCAGTGCCGAGAGGTCATGCTTTTCGAGCGGCACGCGATTGAGCAGCAGCACGAAGGTCGAAGGCACGCCGGAGAATCCGGTGGCGCGTTCGCGCGCCAGCGACTCGACCAACAGGAGCGGAAAAACAAGATACCATACGATGACCAGATTATCGCCGACGGCGAGGTGCGTGTGCAGCACCGAGGCGCCGTACGAATAGTAGAACGGCAACACGGTGACGATGCTGTCGGAGGCATCGAGCGCCAGATACTCGATGATGGCGCTGGCGTTGGCTGCCATGTTGGCATGGCTGAGCATGACGCCTTTGGGGCGTCCGGTCGTGCCGGAGGTGTACAGGATCATGGCCAGCGCGTCGGCATCCGGAACCACGACCTGCGCGAGCGGCGTGGCTTGCATCGCATGCAGCCATGCGGCCGCATCGGGCGGCGCGGCGTTCTCGCCGACGATCAGCGCGATCGGCCGGGTGTCGAGCATCGACAAGGCGGCAGGAACATCGCGCTGGTCCGCTTCGTACACCACCACGCGAACGTCCGCATGTTGCAGCCACGGAGCGAAATCGCGTGCCTTGGCTTGCGCATTGAGTGGCACGATCACCGCGCCGGCCAGCCAGCTGCCATAACAGGCGACGATCGCCTCGATGCAGTTCGGCAGGATCAGTGCAACGCGTTCGCCGGGAAGGATGCCTTGTCCGTGCAGCCAGCCCGCGAACGCGCAGGCCGATGACCACAATGTCGCGTAGTCGATGCTGCGCGCGCCGTGGGTAATTGCACGGCGATCCGGTGCGCTGCGCGCATTCCCTTCGAGCCGTGACGGAAGCAGGTCCATGGGCTTTCGCTCAGGCCGGCAGCTTGCTCGCGACGTAGGCGGTAATGGCATCGATCGAGTCGAAGTTGGCCGGAACCATTTCGACATCCGCGACCTTGATCGAGTAACTGTCTTCGAGGTGCGAAATCAGTTCGAGCATTCCGGTCGAATCGATGGTGCCGTTCCTGATCAGCGAATCGCCATCCGCCACGGCATTCTCGTCTTCGGTGAACAGGTAGTTCCTGAGCACGAATTGCTTGATCTGCTGCCGATGGTTCATGCCGTCCCTCGCCCCCGCCTGAGAAGCCTCAAATTATGCCTCAGGAAGCCCCGGCGCACGATCAGCAGGCGTGCACGTCGTACCAGCCCATGCGCAGGTCGCGGTCTCCGGCCTCCCGCCATTTCTCCAGTAGGCGACGGCCCGTGTACCAGTCGCCGTCGCTGCACCACGGCGCCGGGCCACTGCTGTGCATGAGTTGGAACCAGCGCCCGCCGCGGCGCACGCGTTGCGGCTCCTCGAAGCCGAGCACGCGCATGATCCGGTTGCGCGCGCGTGTGGAAAAGCCGCGTTCGTTGCCGATCTCGAGGAAGCTGCACTGGCCGATCAGCTTGAAACGGCGATAACCGATGCGTTCGGCGTGGTCGATCCGTTCCTCGAGGCTGTCATCGACCTCGAACGACAGGTAGTCGGGGCGGTGCTCGCGGTCGAGCGAGAGCACGCACAGGCGGTCGGCGCCCTCGATATCGATCTTCAGGTGATGCGGCGTGCCGAATTCGGCCAGCAGGTCGGCGAAGAGGATCGAGCGCACATGGCAGATCCGTGCGGTGCGTCGATGCGCGATGCGCTGCGCGAACAAGGTGCTCGCGCCGAGGTCGTCGGCGCAGATGGCGAGATCGATTCCGCCTTGTCCGCTGGCGATCGCCGCATCGACGATGAGCAGTTGGCCGGAGTCCAGTTCCGCGCTGAAGTTTTCCCTGGCGACGTCGACGAGGTCGGGATTGGCTTCGATCGCGACGACGCGGAATCCCTGATCGAGGAAATAGCGCGTGTCGGCACCGTCGTACATGCCGATATCGAAAACGAGTTTCATCGGAGTGCTCCCGTGAATTCTCGATGGCACGCCGGATCGCACGTAACCGAAGTCAGGTGCCGGGATGTGTCGCGGGTGGGCGTGTCGCGCTAGTGTAGGACCGGCAATGCTACGGCTCACTGAACATTCGTGCGCCAGTGCGGCGGTAGTTGTCCGGAATCGCGGGGGCGCGGCGAAGGTCCGTGCTTTCGTGTTGTGAAATGGGAGGTGTCACATGCGGTCCTGTTTTCTGGTTTTCGCGCTCGGTCTGGTTTGCGCGGCCTGCACCACGCGACACGAGTTGCCGCCACGCGCGCAGGCGGTCACGCCGGGCGGCGTCGATGTTGCGCGCTACCCGGGGCAGCATGGCGAGATCGCGGTGCGCGAACTCGCCATCGGCCTGGAGCGGCCGTGGAGCCTGGCTTTCCTGCCGGATCGCAGCCTGCTCGTCACCGAACGTCCGGGACGTTTGCTGCATCTCGCCGAAGATGGCCACCTGATCGCGGAAATCGGCGGTCTGCCGAAGATCTTCGTCGATGGCCAGGCCGGCCTGCTCGATGTGGCCTTGTCGCCGGCGTTCGCCAGCGATCAGTGGGTCTACCTGTCGTACGCCGAAGCGAACCTGCGCGGCAACCTGGCAGGCACCGCGGTGGCGCGTGGGCGCTTCACCGGCAATGCCCTGCGCGATGTCGAGGTGATCTACCGGCAGGAACCGAAGCTGTCGAGCGGCACGCATGTCGGTTCGCGCCTCGTTTTCGACGATGCGGGACATCTGTTCGTCACCCAGGGCGAGAACAACAAGCGCCCGACCGCGCAGGAACTCGACAAGCTGCAGGGCAAGCTCGTGCGCATCAGCCCGGATGGCAGCGTGCCGGCGGACAATCCATTCGTAGGCCGCGACGGCGTACGTCCGGAGATCTGGTCGTACGGCCATCGCAACATGCAGGGCGCGGCGCTGCATCCGCTCACCCGGCAATTGTGGACCAGTGAACATGGGCCAAAAGGCGGCGACGAGATCAACATCCCGCAAGCCGGAAAGAACTACGGCTGGCCGATCATCACCTGGGGCATCAACTATTCCGGCGCGCCGATCCCCGAAGCGAAAGGCACCGAAGCGGAAGGCATGGAGCAGCCGCATCACTACTGGAAGGTGTCGCCGGCATTGAGCGGCATGGCCTTCTACACCTCCGATCGCATACCCGCCTGGAAGAACAGCCTGTTCCTCGGCGCGCTCGCGCAGACGAGCCTGATCCGCCTCGATCTCGACGGCGATGCCATTGCCGGCGAGGAACGCCTGCTTGCCGAACGCGGCGAACGCATCCGCGATGTGCGGATCGGTCCGGATGGTTGCGTCTATGTGCTGACGGATGATGACAACGGCAAACTGCTGCGCATCGATCTGCTGAAGCAGTGAGCGATTGGCTGCACGTGCCAGGGCCATGCCGAACGGGTCCGGCCTGGCATTCCTCAGGCCTTCTGCTGCGCCAATGCGATCGCATCCTCGCCCGCCGCGAAATGCATGCGCCCGGAG
>JBEBXZ010000261.1:0-4314 GCA_040391335.1 Dokdonella fugitiva
AGATCGACGGAGAGAGCACGACTGATGCGCCGGGCGGAACGGATGGGATTCTTGAGGGCACGATCTACAGGTGTCTTGAACAGCGAAACAGGATGGACGGCCAAACAGGCCCGATGCAAGTACGGGAAGACGTCAGTGGGAAACGCTTCATTCGAATGCAGGTCGAAGCAGTGGCGTGTTCGCCGATGTGCAATGGGTAGTGTATTTCGCTTCGCGGTATCACGCATGCTCGAGGGATCGATTCCATCAACCTCCAGGGGAAGGGTTCCCGCAAGGCTCATGATCGGTGAAAAATTGTGTGTCCACGCGAACGGCCTGAAGCGGCAGACGACGGCAGTTCCCGGCCCCGTAGCAAAACCCTGCCTGGTCGATTCGGGGCGCTCGTGCGCAGAATCCGCCGGAATGCGGACGCGCGGCCGAGGAAAAGCTATGCTGCGCACCGCTTGGCGGTGCAGCGGGCTTGCCCTAAAGTGCGCACTCCCTAGCGGGATTCAATCAGCCACCCACCAGAATCATCGGGATAACTATGACCACGAAGTCAGCAAAGAAGAGCGCTCCGCCGAAGGCAGCCGCCAAGTCCAGTACTCCAAAGCCCATCAAGGAAGCCATGAGCAAGTCGGGATTGCTGGCGCACCTTTCGGAAGCCAGTGGCGTCGCCCTCAAGGATGTGCGCGCGGTGTTGGCCAACCTTGAAGCCGCGATCGCCGGCTCGGTCCACAAGAAGGGCGTTGGTTCGTTCACGTTGCCGGGTCTGCTCAAGATCAGTGCGGTCAGCGTTCCGGCCAAGCCGAAGCGCAAGGGCGTCAATCCTTTCACCAAGGAAGAGCAGTGGTTCGCCGCCAAGCCGGCCAGCGTCAAGATCAAGGTGCGTCCGCTCAAGAAGCTCAAGGATGCCGCGGGCTGATTCACGCGGAATTGCGGTGGTTTTCCGACCACCGCAATTCCAACCGCCAGGGCAGTCCGCCTTGTCGAGCGACTGCAGGAATTTGCTTCATCAGCATCGCGTGTGCGCACCGCGATCCTTTGCCGGCAGCAATCCACGGCATGCCCCATGTTCCGGCCATCGCCCGGATGCTTCGTTCAAGCAATTGCCCGCGCGCAACAGATGACAGTCCGTGGTGAACGCGGCCTGCGCATGTTTTTCGTTGCGACGGATAAAAAAATGCGGCGCGCTCCACGAGGAAGGGCGCCGCATCGATAAGTGCCTGTTGCTCACCGCGCCGGGGCGCGGGAGCAGGGCAAGGACTCAGGTACGCGTTGCAGCGGGCTTTTCACCGCGCCATTGACGCCGCTTCTTGTTGCCGGCGGCATGCTCGCCATTGGAACGCGGCTGCTGCACGTGCGGACGACGGGCATGTTGTTGCTGGCGTCCGTTCTGCGGACGTGCGCCGCCGCCGGGGCCGTCAAGACGCAACGGCTGCGCTGGCTCGAAACCGGCCACGTTCTCGATCGCGATGTCCTGCTTGAGCAGCTTGCGGATATCGCGCAGCAAACCTTCTTCGGCACGGCTGACCAGCGAAATCGCGAGACCTTCGGCGCCCGCGCGACCGGTACGACCGATGCGGTGCACATAGTCCTCGGCAACCATCGGCAGATCGAAGTTGATGACCATCGGCAACTGGTCGATGTCCAGGCCACGCGCCGCGATGTCGGTCGCGACCAGCACATTGATGCGGCCGTTCTTGAAGTCGGCGAGCGCGCGCGTGCGCTGGTTCTGGCTCTTGTTGCCGTGGATCGCAGCAGCGCGCAGGCCGGCCTTTTCGAGCTGCTTGGTCAACTTGTCCGAGCCATGCTTGGTGCGGCAGAACACGAGCGTCTGGCTGCCGTCCTGGGCGAGCAGGTGCAGCAGCAGGTCGCGCTTGCCTTCGCCGTCGACCGGATGCACGCGGTGCGTCACGGTCGATGCCACGCTGTTTGGCTTGGCAATCTGGATTTCCTGCGGCGAGCGCATGAACTGATTGGCGAGTCCCTTGATCTCGGTCGAGAACGTCGCCGAGAACAGCAGGGTCTGGCGCTGGGTCGGCAGGGCGGCGAGCACGCGCTTCATCGCGGGCAGGAAGCCCATGTCGAGCATGCGATCGGCCTCGTCGAGGATGAGGATCTCGATGCCGGACAGATCGACCGTACGCCGCTGCATGTGATCGAGCAGGCGGCCCGGCGTGGCGACGAGGATGTCGACGCCGCGACGCAGCGTGTCGATCTGCGGGCCCATGCCGACGCCGCCAAACACGGTCGCCGACTTGACGCCGATGTGCTTGCTGTAGCCGCGCACGCTTTCCTGCACCTGGGCCGCCAGTTCGCGCGTCGGAGTAAGGATCAGGGCGCGCGGCTTGCGCACCAGTGGATTGCGCTTGCCGTCCGGGAACAGACGCTCAAGCAGCGGCAGCGCGAATGCCGCTGTCTTGCCGGTACCGGTTTGTGCGCCGGCCATCAGATCGTGACCCGCCATGACCACCGGAATGGCGGCTTCCTGGATCGGGGTGGGTTGGGTATAGCCTTGTTCAGCGAGCGCGCGCAGCAGTGCTGGCGACAGCCCGAGGGTGTCGAAACTCATGGATTGCTCCTGTGTGTTACCCGGAGCGTCCCTGATGAACCGCGCTGCAGGTATCTTGATTTGCGGATGCCGGCCAGAATGGCGGCGTTCCGGTTCTTGGCGTCGTGACCGAACGGCGAGGATCGGGAAGGGCCGGGGAGGCCATTCGCGATTGTCCGGAAGGGAAATCGGAGGTCAACGCGACGAAACTGGGCGGAGATTACAGCAATACGACACGCTCAGCCAGCGATTTGCATGCGATGTTCACGCATGACGAATAGCCTTTGACCATCCATTCAGGTCTGCGTAGCCTCGCCCCGAGCATGCGTATCACCTTCGAACTCGAATCGAGCGATCTCGAACGTTTCACCGCGGCGTACGATCGCGCGCGCCATCTCGCCGTCGAGGCGGATGAGATCGACATCCTCGATGCCGCCAAGCAGGCGCTCGATGCCTTGTGCATCTCGAACATTCCGGCTTACGTGCGCCAGCGCCTCGTGCATGTGCAGCGCGTGATCCTGATGCTTGAGGACGACGACTGGTGCCTGCCGGTCCCGGAACGCATCGATGCGCTCGCCGTGCTCGCCTACTTCAGCGATCCGGAGGATCTGATCCCGGATCATCTCGAAGTGATCGGGCTTTTCGATGATGCCGTCATGCTCGAATTGCTGGCGCGGCGCATGCGCAGGGTGCTCGAAACCTGGCAGCGTTTCTGCGCGTTCCGCGCTGCTTTGCCGGAAGTGGTGGGCGCGGACGGCGAGGCACGCAGCCAGCGTGCGCAGGTACTGGCAGCAGAACGCGCGAACCTGATCGAAACCCTGCATCTGCGGCGCAGACGCCTTGCCGCGCGAACGGCAACGCAAGTGGCCTGAGCGGGTTTTCAATCCGACAGGGTGACCTGGTTGCGGCCTTCGGCTTTCGAGCGGTACATCGCCGCGTCGGCCCGCGCGAGCATTTCCCTGGCATTTGCCGCAGGTCCGGTGGCCGAGGCGATGCCGATGCTCAGATGCACGCGCATCTGGTGCGCTCCCGTCGCGAGGGTTGCGGTCGAGGCGCGCTTGCGGATGCGTTCGGCGATGCCCAGCGCATCGTCCCGATCGCTGCCCGGCAGGATCACGACGAACTCCTCGCCGCCGTAGCGACCCAGCAGATCACCGAGGCGCAGTTCGGCGCGAATGAGCTGGGCGATCTGGCGCAGGCATTCGTCGCCGGCAGCATGCCCGTAGGCGTCGTTGATGCGCTTGAAATGATCGAGGTCGATGAACAGCAGCGCGATCATTGCCAGTTCGTCATCCCTTGCCATTTGGCACAGGCCATGCAGCTTGCGATCGATCGCGCGTCGGTTGTAGGCCTGGGTCAGTTCATCCTTGTCGGCCAGCTCAAGCGCTGCATCGCGTTCGCGGCGGTAGAGCAGGGCGCGATAGGCGAGTCCAAGCGCGAAAGCGATGGCCTCGAACGCCATGGTGGCGAGGAACACCGTGTAAAGCCAATCCACCGGATCGAGCAGGCCCAGCAGCGCCGCGGCCTGGATAAGCATGGCCACCGCGTGCGGCGAGAAGCCGACGAGAAAAACCCTTCCCTGGGAAAGGCCGCGACGCGCGGCGCTCGCGGCCGGCACCAACAGCAGGACCACGGTTATCACATAGCCCGCACCGGTCAGTTTGACCAGTAACGGACTCAAGATATCGAAGAACATCAGCCCGCACAGCGCATCGGCGAGGAACAGCATCTGCAGGATCCGCAGGCAGCGGTCGATGCGTGGCGCATGCCTGTCGGGATGC
>JBEBXZ010000262.1:0-4310 GCA_040391335.1 Dokdonella fugitiva
ACCCGAGAGCGAGCCACTCGGGCACCTGGAATACCTCGACTGCGATCCTCAGCACGATGAGGCTGACGAGGAACTGCGCCACGTAGACGAACGGAAATCGCATCGCAGAGCGCTTGCGCAGCGGCTGTCGAAAAACGAACGCCGTACTCAATGCGTAGGCCATCGCGATACCGACGGCGTAGCCGATCGTGTAGGCGAATTCGTAGCGCATCCAGTTCAGCAGGAGGATGTAAACCACATACGCGACTACGGTGTTTGCGCCGCCCATGATCAGGAAGCGCAAGAACTCGCCGATGATCTTTCGGTGGGTACTGCGTTCAGGAGTCGGTGGTGCGGATGGGTTGATGTTTTGCTCGTTGTTGCTCATTCGCGGGAATCACACGTGCGACCGATCACGTTTTCCACGAGATAGACGGGCTTGCGATAGGCGGCTCCCATCAGGCGACCGATGTATTCGCCGAGTACGCCGAGTATCAGCAACTGGATGCCGCAGGCAAACAGCACCACCGACATGAGCGAGGTATAGCCCGGGTTGGTCACACTGCCGGTGAGGTAGGCGT
Organism: Dokdonella fugitiva; assembly: GCA_040391335.1. Taxonomy (GTDB): domain Bacteria; phylum Pseudomonadota; class Gammaproteobacteria; order Xanthomonadales; family Rhodanobacteraceae; genus Dokdonella; species Dokdonella fugitiva_A. The sequence continues at coordinate 561 of JBEBXZ010000262.1, forward strand.
AAAGCACATACAGCATGTACGCGAAACTGGCGACCGCGAGCGTGGCTCCCGCGTAGCTCGCGATGCGCAAGGGCAAGTGCGAGAACGTCACGAAGATGTTCACGGCGTGCGAGAGCAACTTGCGCAGCGTGTACGTGCTTTCGCCATGCCGACGCTCGCCATGGTCGATCTCGACCGTGCGTACCGAGGACGTCAGCCACGACAGCATGCCATCGATGTATGGCTTGCTGAGCTTGAACCCGGGCAATTGTCGCGCGAGCGAATGATGGATGGCGCGGAACGAGGAATAGTCTTCATTCAGATCGGGAAAGGCGCGCTTGAGCGTCCGCCGCATCAGTTCCGAGCTGAGGTTGCGGTATCCCGCATGCGTGCGGCGAGGGAACACGCCGTACACGAGTGGATGCTGTTCGCTGCCGAGTTCGAGCAGGGAAGCGATGGATTCGGGAGCATGTTCGAGATCGTCATCCATCGTGACGATCCAGCGACCGCGCGCGCGCTCGATGCCGCAGATGGTTGCCGCATGCTGGCCAAAGTTCCGACTGAGGCGTACGCCGATCACCGCGTCGTGCTGGTTGGCCAGATCGAGGATCGTTGACCAGGCCTCCTTTTGACCGCGGTCATCCACCAGGATCAATTCGTAGGAGAGTCCGGCCTGGGCCATGCTGGCAGCAAGCCGTTCCCGCAGTTCGGCCAGTGCGGCGCTTCCGCCATAGACCGGAACGACGATCGATACATCGAAAGCGGGAGCGGGAGGAAAATGCATCATGAACTGGACTTTGACAGGAAAATCATCGGTTGGCGCTGACTTGTTCAAGGCGCCATTCCCAGGTCCGCATCAGGCCTGCCCGCAAATCCGTTGTCGGGGCCCAATGCAGTCGGGAGCGGATCATCGCATTGCTCGGGGCGACATGGGCAACGTCGACGCCACGCGATGGCAGGAATTCAGTACGTATCGTGCGCCCGCTCGCGCGTTCGCACAGCTCGACCATTTGCAGGATCGATGCAGTCTGTCCGCTTGCGACATTGAACACGGCCAGATGATCTGTCGGCGGTACTTCCTGGCTGGCGACCACCGCATCGATGAGGTCGTCGATGTAGCAGTAATCGCGTACGGTCGAACCGTCTCCCCATATCTGGAAAGTGCCGCCATCCAGCGCTCGGTCGAACAGGGTCGGAACGATCGCAAAGCCCTTCGTTACCTGCTGCCCCGGTCCATAGAGGTTCGTGGGGCGCAGGGACACCGGTGTCCAGTCGGTGCTTGCCGCGCAGGCGTGCAGAAGCGCCTCCGCGGCAGCCTTTCCTGCACCGTAATACGAGCGCGGCCTGAGTGGACTGTCCTCCGCTGCACTTTGCGCGGAATCGCCGTAGACCGCGCCGCCCGACGACAGATAGACGAGCCGGCGGCCGGGGAAATCGGGCGCGCACTCAAGCAGTCTTGCGAGCGCCAGCAGGTTGCCGGTCACTTCGAGTGCCGGATCACGTGCAGAGCTGCCGGGCGTTGTCAGGCTCGCTGCATAGACGACGATCGAGCATTGGCCCAGGGCTTCGCGCAGCAACTCACGATCTTCGATGGATCCCCGGACATGCGTGATGCCGTGGCTGTGGCCGGTGGCTTCGGAGCGCCCGAGCGCGACAACCCGGCTTCCGCGCTCGCTCAGGCGGGCGCACATCGCCGAGCCGACAAAGCCCGCGGAACCGAGCACGAGCACGCTATCTGGTATGTCCCTTGATGTTCGCATGTCCCTCAGTGGTATTCCTCTGCATTCCCTCAGGTTGACATCGTGGCGAGCGATTGCCGGAGTCGGTCAATCCGGGGTTCCTGGCTCAAGCGAGTATGCATGCGGGCGAGCAGGGCGTGGAGCGGTTGCTTCGACAGCGGAATCGCGAGATTGCCATCCGCCTGCATTTTCGACGAGAACCGAACGCCGCGGTGGATGGCCATGCTCTTGCCGGCACACTTTTGCGGCAGTCATATTGCGAGTCCGCGCTATTAAGGAAAGGCAGGCAAGTGAATGCTTGCGTGTATTGGCCGTTTCGGCCAAACCTGAAGCCGGCATCGTCATTTCAGCACAGCGCACGTCGGATACTTCAATTCGCCAGGACACCAACGTGCTCGGCTATTCCGGAAAATCGGTCAGATAGACAAGAAAACGCCGGCATTCGGCCGGCGCTTTCCCTGACCCGGTCAAATCAACTCAGCCGATCAGGAGATCCTTTTCCTTCTTGCCCGCGGCAAGCGCATCCGCGAACCAGCGCGGTCGCTTTCCACGGCCCGACCAGGTTGCATTCTTGTCGGCCGGATTGCGGTATTTCGGCTTCACCTTCGCGCGAACCTTGCGCGAAGGGCCGCCGAAAACATCTTCGAACGTGAGCCCTTCCGCTTTGATCATGTTGTGGATCTTTTCGCGCAGTTTGATGACTCTTTCTGCGGCGAGATCCGCCTGTCGCTGCGCTGCTCTCGTAATGAGATCACCCAGTTGGTTGTGATTGAGAGTCTTGAGATCTATAGCCATTCGTACAGTTTCCTTAGGGAGATCCACGAGGACGAACTTTCTGAATCGAATAGGATCGCATCGGATTCGTAAAAGATAAACCCTTTGCACCGGGTCGAAGTATGCAGTGGTGCAGATATTCGAGGATGAGCCCGGAAAATCAGGGCCGTTCCGGCCAGATCTTCCGGGCGCGCAGGGAAATGAAAAGGGCGATGTCGCTCTTCGATGATTTGCGACTGGAAGTCGGTTCTGTAAAGTTGGCGACGATCTTGCATGGCCGCATGGGTTGTGGCGCTGTGGCGATCGCGTTGCGCGATACGACGTGTGCCCATCCAACACATAGAATGAGCAACGGACAGCGATGCTTTGCTGCCCTTGAGCGAGGAGAGTGCGGTGGGTCTACTGGATGAACTTGATAGCGAGGCGCAGAAGCGCAGGGCGGATGATGAGGACGTCGCTGCGCGCAAAGCGGCGCGCGAGGTTGCTTATCGCACCGTGCTCGAACCCGCCATGATTGTCCTGCACGCCTATCTCGCCGAGCTTGTTGCCAAGCTCAGGCTGGTGCAGCCCAGAATCGCGATGCGTCATGTGCTGCCGGGGTATGGCGACGTGGTCGGTTACGTGGAGCACGAATATGACTTGAAGGAGGCGCGCCTGCCTTCATCGCGGGAGGTCACACTGACGTTTGCCTGCGCGGTTGCCAGTTCCGAATGTCCCAGCGTGCAGGTCGAGGGCGTCAGCCGGGTCCGCGCGGTGGCCGCGCTGTTCCAGCGGAACCGGCTCGGCGCACCGCTGGCGCCGCGCAAGGATGCCTCGGGCGAGATCGCAGGCGCCACGTTCAAGGCCAAAGGGCGCATTCCAATGACCGCGAGCTTTGCTGCCGATACCGCGAGTGGACAATTGCGGCTGAGCTTCACCAATTTCGATGATCTCGCTACCGCAGTGAGAATGATTGCGCCCGAACAGGTCAACGAGGCGCTACATGAGGAAATCGCGCGTTACCTGATGCGTGAGTCCAGTGATCTCATGCGCGAGGTGCTGCCGGAAGATTATCGCAGCCAGTTGCGCGCAAGGGTCCATCGTCAGGAGGTGACGCGGCGCTGGGAATCGCAGATCGTCGCGCGCCAGCAGGAAGATCTCGCGTTGCTCAAGCGTGAGTACGGCCTCGGCGCGAGTTTCAATCGTATCGGTGACGCGATGGGACGTCTGCGCGGTCTCGTCACGCGCAGGACTTGAGCCCCGCTTCTCTGCGCGAGTT
>JBEBXZ010000263.1:0-4301 GCA_040391335.1 Dokdonella fugitiva
GTCCGCCCCGGGTTGCTGGCGTCCTGCGTCTTGCTGCTGCTTGCAGGCAGCGACAACGCAACCGAGGCCCCGGCCACCAAGCAGGCGATCGGACGCGTTGATCCGGCGACCGCGGTCGCCGATGAGTCGTTCGAATCGTCCTGCAGGCGCGTCGCGGGCCAATGGCAGGCGGAAACGCAGCAATGCGCGGTGACCGAAGCGCTGTGCGCCAACTTCGGTCGCTGGCAGGAAGAAACAGGTTGCATCGTGGCATCGGTCGAACCGGCCGAATGCGTCGGGATGAGTGGACTCCAGGTCGTCGGCGACAGTTGCGTGATCACGCGACTGAGTCTCGACGAACTGGCCCAAACGGGACTCAGCGAGGAAAAGTGATGTCGAAGATTCTGATCATTGCCGAACATCTGAACGGCAAGCTCAACAGCAGTACCGCGCGCTGCGTCAGCGCCGCGAAAGCGATCGGCGCGGAAGCCGTGGACGTGGTCGTGCTGGCCGCCGATACGGCCGCCATCGCCGCCGAGGCCGCGCAGATCGAGGGCGTCAGTCGCGTGCTGACCATCGCACGCGCCGAAAACGCGCACGCGCTTGCGGCGGTCATCGCGCCGCAAGTCGCCAAGATCGCGGGCAATGGCTACAGCCATGTGTTCGCGCCTTCCACGACCTTCGGCAAGGATGTCATGCCGCGCGTCGCCGCCCTGCTCGGCGTCGCCCAGGTATCCGATGTCATGGCCATCGACGGCACGCATACCTTCAAGCGCCCGATCTATGCGGGCAATGCAATCATCACGGTCGAGGCGCCGCAAGGCAGCGTGGTGGTCGCCACGATCCGCACCGCCTCGTACGCCGCCGCAGCGAATGGCGCCGCCAGCGCGCCGATCGAAGCCGTCGCCGCCGATGTCGCCCTGCCGACGCATACGCGCTTCGTCGAACTGACCCAGGGCAAGAGCGATCGCCCCGACCTGCAAGGTGCAAGTCGCGTGATCTCGGGCGGGCGTGCGCTCGCTTCGTCGGACTATTTCTCGATCATCTACAAGCTCGCCGACAAGCTCGGCGCAGCGGTCGGCGCCTCGCGCGCAGCCGTCGATGCAGGCTACGTGCCCAGCGATCTGCAGGTCGGCCAGACCGGCAAGATCATCGCGCCGGAACTCTACGTCGCCATCGGCATCTCCGGTGCAATCCAGCACCTGACCGGCATCAAGGATGCAGGCACGATCGTCGCCATCAACAAGGATCCCGAGGCGCCGATTTTCGAGATCGCCGATTTCGGCTTGGTCGGCGACCTGTTCAAGATCGTTCCGGAACTCGAACAGGCACTCTGAGCTGTATCACGCGCGCCGCGCAATACGGCGCGCGTCGTTCCGGCACGTCAATCCAGCCCTGCGCCGGTACGAAATTTCCTGTCAGGGAGATTCGATTCCGCAGAAGTCACGCACGCCGCGCCAGGCACGAGAAGCAGCCTCGATTGGCATTGTGCAGATGGACATATGCCACCGAAGAATCGGCGAACAACGCTTCGAGGATGGGAGCAACAGCCGCTCCCTCCGAGACGTGCGCAGTACGCATCATGTATTCCGCGTCGTACGCGCGCAGCGAAATGACGCGGCGTGTCACATAGCCGGGAATGACGCCGGGAGCAAGCACCTGCTTCGCCTGTCCGCGGCGGACGTAGATCGGGCCGGACGCGCGATAGGGAGATGGCACCAGATGATGCGCGTAGTTCAGCAGGAGAAGCTCGTCACCGACCCCGGCATCTTCCAGACTGATCCGGCATGGAAAGCCCGTATCGCTATCCGCGATACGCCGCACGATGCCTTGCGCAGCAAGTTCCACATTCGACAGGTCGAAGAGCGCGCAGAACGGCTCGTGGTCGAGGCCAACAAGTTGAAAAGTGCTCATCGGGCATTCCGTCGTGGCAGGAAACGACTCATACGCTCGCATGACCCGCCGGTCACTTCTCGCCGTATCCGGACATCGCACCCGGGTTTTCCGCTCCTCCGGCCATCCCCTCCGATTCCTTCCGCGGCTCAACTGCCGGCAAGCCCGGATGCCGGCAAGCCCGGAGCCAGGCTGCCGGCCATTGGGAACTATTCTTCAATATCCGCAATGTCAGTGGTCACGTGCGGCGAATGCATACGCCGCAGCACCGATCGCGAGACACACCAAGGCAACAATGTCGGCAATGAAGACACGAGCAACCTGCGCGTTGTAGCCGCCGACCGACCATGCGAGATAGAGGAAAGACAGCACGCTGGCGAAACCAGCAAGGAAGGCCAATGGCTGCAGTGCCGGCCGGAACGCGGCGCACGCGAGAAATGCGCCAAGCAGGCCAAAAAGCACCGCCCGGTGGCGCATGAGAATTTCGAGATTCGCCTCGTCGAACGGAATACCGTAGAGCGCGGGCAAGCGAGGAGCGCCGAGCACACCGATCAATGGCAGCAGGTGAATGACGGCAACAATCAGCAATGTCGCGGAAATGAGGTGACGCATCATTGGCTCCTTCAAGGACTGGCCCATGAGCCGGGCCGAGCTGCGAAGCGTCGTTGGCCTGGGCAAGTTGTTACGGAGACTCCGGGAAATCCCCATTTCGTCATCCCGGCGGATTTCAACAGGCCAACCTGGCTGGTCCCGACGCTCAGCTCCGCGCCGCATGATTTGAAACCGGCAACCCCTGGAGCCCGTCGTCCCGGCGCAGGCCGTGACCCAGCGCCTTCAGGTATTGCAAAGACGCAGAAGCCAGCCTCCGGCGGCCGAGGAGTCTCCGGCCGCCGCCGGAATCAAGGGATAGGGATTTTCCAGGGCTTTCCTCGAGCCCGTGACCCGGCAACGAAGTTGATGGGTGATCCTAATCCTGTGACTGCGGTGCACTGAATGCCTTGCTGTAGAAACCAGACTGATCGAAACAGCACACCCTGCGCTTTCCCGAAGCCAGCTTGTCGCAACCGTTGACGATCCGCTGTTGGCGGGTCCTGGCCTGCCTTGCGGAAGTGATCCAGTGGATCCAGTCCAGACGCGCCACGGAGGTCGTGCTTCTCCATACGGCGAGCGCTTCGGGATTCGCCTCCAGCGCTTCAGCAAGGTCCGGGGGCACTTCCGGCTCGGGCTCCTGTTCCACCGGCGTGATCTCTAGCGAAACGACCTCACCGAAATCCACGCCCGCAGCCTTCCGCAACTCTTCGCTTACCCGTAGCCAGTGGCTCAATTGACCATCAGGCTCGAGCGTCGCGCGAAAAATGCAGCCATTGAGTGTTCCATCCACGGTCGCTCGTCCTCGCCGCGGCAGTTTCTCACTCGCATCCTTCGGCAGAACGAGAAACGCCCAGGAAGCATCTGGCCCGGAATTCGTGGGTCGGAGCAATCTCGCATCGAATTTGGTACTCATGCTTTTCGAGGTCATCCTGGATCAGCCCCATGCGCCAACCGCTCGGGTTGGACGGTGCCATGAAACGGCGTCGTCTTGAACGAACGGCTAGTTGGCACGTGTCACCAGTGGAACGAAGCGATAGTACAACCAAGCCTCGAGCGCCGTGCCGGCGACTATCCCTGCGACCGGCAAAACCAGGGAAAGCGAACCAGGGGATGCCGAGTCCAGGAGAGTTATCGACAGCAAGACAACGAAGAGTGGGATGAACCCGAGCGTCACCAAATGGAACATGGATTGCAGCCAGGGAACGCTCACCTTCTTTCCGCATGTGGCGCATGCTTTTGTACGAGCAGGCCCCAAAGCCAGTTTTGACCAGAAGCCGAGACAGTGCTGGTTACAATGCGGACAGTTCTGAGGATGCATGTTATGCCGCCTAACGGATTGAGTTCACCGGCCGTCATCTGACACGAGCCATTTACCTGCAGCTGACGGAGAGAAAGTTCCTGCTAAAAGTGGACACCCATGGATCAGCTGTGCAGCCGCTTGATGAAACAATGCTGGGTCTTTTGGATTTCGTAGCCGACCGCCTTGTAGAAATCGTGGGTACCAACCCGAACCGTGCTGGAACGAAGGCGGACCACGGGGAGCTTGGCGATGAGTGCGTCTGACTCGATGGCCATCATCAAGGCGCGTCCTACTCCCCGTCCCCGATGGTCTGGCGCTACCACCAGCGCCGTGATCTCCAACGACCTACCCGCCTGAATGAAGCTTCGCTGTTCGGCCGCAGCCCAGCCGATAACGATGCTTTGCTCGGATTCCGCGATGTAAATGGACGCGGCCGGATCGGAAATGGCGTCTTGAAGGTTGCGTGAAAATTCTTCGTCCGAACCCTTGAATCCAAGACCCTGGGCGAGAGGAGCCATTGCCTTGGCGTCATCGATTG
>JBEBXZ010000264.1:0-4298 GCA_040391335.1 Dokdonella fugitiva
CATCGAGGCGACCCTGGTCGGCCCGACGGCGGCTCCCAAGTCGCAATCGCGGACGACGAAGCCGACACCGGCTTCCCCCAGGCCGGTGGAAAAGCACGTCGAGAAACCGGTGGTCGAGGAAGCAAAGCCAGAGCCGCCGAAGCCGAAGCCGGCCGAACCGGAGAAGGCGGCGGAACCACCGCCACCGCCGAAACAGGATCTGATCGAGCAGCAACGTATCGCGGCGATAGCTGAAAAACAGGCCGCCGACGCGAAGAAGGAACAGGAAGCCAGGCAGCGCCGCGAACAGATCCTGCTCGATCAGGAAAAGAAAGCGGAGGAAGAGAAAAAGGCCGAGGCGAAGCGCCAGAAGGAACTGGAAGACGTACGCAAGCAGCTCGCCGCAGCGGAGAAAAAGAAGAATCTCGAACGGGAAAAACTCAAGCAACTGCAGGACCGCAACCTTGCAACGCAGCAGAAGGCCGATCAGGACCGGATGAGCGAACTGGTGGAGCAGGAGGCGAAGCAGGCAATGACCGGCGCGAATGGTCAGGACAATGATCTGAGGGCGCGTTACGCAGCGGCCATCCAGGCAGCAGTGACGCAGAACTGGAATCGTCCGGAGTCTGTTCCAGCAGGACTGCGCTGTACCTTGCGCATCGTGCAGATCCCGGGTGGGGACGTGATATCGGTCAATGTCGTCGCGCCATGCAATGCCGATCCGGCAGCGCGCAATTCGATCGAGCAGGCGGTCATGCGGGCCGCACCGCTGCCGTATCAAGGGTATGAGAAAGTGTTCAGCCGTGAGATCAACTTCAATTTCAAGTATGACGGGCAGGGATAAAAGCTGATGAAAAAGTGCTATTCGATCCGCCTCGCGCTGCTGCTTTTCGTGTTCGCCCTGAGCGGCACGGTCGCCGCGCAGGGTCTCAGCATCGACATCACGGAAGGAAGTCGCTCGGCTGATCCGATCGCCGTCGTACCGTTCGCCTTTGAAGGAGCAGGCCTGCCGCCCGAGACCGATGTCGGAGAGATCGTGCGCGCCGACCTGGCGCGTTCCGGCAAGTTCTTCACGCTGGGCAGGCGCGATATCGTCGAGTTCCCGACGCGCGAATCCGAGGTCAAGTTCGTCGTCGGGCGCGTTGCCGATGCCGGTGATGGCGCCTTGCGCGTCGAGTTCGAATTGTTCGACGTGGCGAAGCAGGGTCGCATGCTTGCGCTCGCGATCAGTGGCCAGCGCACCGACATGCGCGGTGTCGCGCACCAGATCGCCGATCTCATCTACGAAAAGATCCTCGGAGTGCGTGGCGCGTTCTGGACGCGCATCGCATACGTCACCTCGACGGGCACCGGGCAGAATACGCAGTACGCGTTGATGGTCGCCGATTCGGACGGTTTCAATCCGCAGGTCGTCGTGCGTTCGCGCGAGCCGCTGATGTCGCCATCCTGGGCGCCGGACGGCCGCCGTCTTGCCTATGTCTCGTTCGAGCGCGGCAATTCCTCGATCTACATCCAGGACCTGTCGACCGGATCGCGCGAGCTGGTTTCGTCGCAGAAGGGCATCAACGGCGGCCCGGCGTTCTCGCCGGACGGCTCGAAGCTCGCCATGAACCTGTCCTATGGCGGCAATCCCGACATCTACGTGATGGATCTCGCCAGCCGCAAGACGACCAAGCTGACCAACCATTTCGCGATCGATGTCGAGCCGGTGTGGATGCCGGATGGCCGCAGCCTGCTTTTCACCTCCGATCGCTCGGGTAAACCGCAGATATACCAGGTGCCGGTTTCCGGCGGTGATGCCGCCCGTTTGACCTTCCAGGGCCAGTACAATGCGCGAGCCACGATCTGTTGCGACGGCAAGCAAATCGCCGTGGCGCAGGGAACTGGAAACGTGTATCGTATTTCGGTTTTTGATCGCGCAACCGGCACTTACAGCGAGATTTCCCCGGGCAACGTGGACGAATCGCCGAGTTTTGCTCCGAATGGAAGCATGGTGCTGTACGCCGCAACGGAAGGTCCGCGCGGCGTCCTCTATGCGGTTTCAGCGGATGGTCGAGTTCGTCAGCGCCTGGTACTTGCCGATGGCGACGTAAGGGAGCCCGCGTGGGGTCCGTTCCGTCAGCGATGATTGCTGCTCAAAGATATAAAGAGCCGGACCACCGGCTTGTAGATAGTGTTTTGTGCTGTCCCATGCATCCAACCGTAACCTTTACAACCGCTTGAGGGGAACATCTATGAATAATGCAATTCGCGTCCTGGTCGCCGTCATGCTCGTCGCTGGCGTTGCCGCATGCAAGAAGAAGGTCGTCAAGGGTCCAGTCGACACCCAGCCGCAGGTCAGTGAAACGACCACCCGCCCGTCGGACAGCGATGGCCGCTACAAGATCGGCGATCTCGACACCGATTCGTGCCTGCGCCAGCGCGTCGTCTACTTCGATCTCGATCGTACCGAGATCAAGTCCGAGTTCCAGGCCCAGATCTCGTGCCATGCCGAGTACCTGCGCCAGTTCCCGAACGCCCGCGTCACGCTGGAAGGCAACGCTGACGAGCGCGGCACGCGCGAGTACAACCTCGGCCTCGGCGAGCGCCGTGGCAATGCCGTGCAGAGCGCCCTGAACTCGGCCGGTGCGTCTTCCAGCCAGCTCAACGTCGTCAGCTATGGCGAAGAGCGTCCGGTTGATCGCGGCCACGACGAGTCGGCATGGGCGAAGAATCGCCGCGTCGAAATCGTCTACACCAGCGCCAACTGATGTCCATGCGTTCGCCCATGTCGAGCAAGCTGATGGCAGCAGCGGTCTTCGCGACCGCCGCTGTCCTCACCTCCCCCGCGCAGGCCCAGCAGCGTCTGAGCCTTGCCGAGCGTGTTGACAAGCTGGAACAGCAATCGTCACGCGGTGGGGCGCAGGGTAGCGTCGATCTCGTCAACCAGATCCAGGAACTGCAGTCGCAGCTCCAGGTTTTGCAGGGACAGATCGAGGAACTCAAGCATCAATTGGGCGAAACGCAACGCAACAACAAGGCTCAGTACATCGACCTTGATTCGCGTATCGGCAGGATCGAGGGTGGTGGTGCCCGTGGCACCACCACTCCCCCGGCTTCGGGTTCATCGAATCAGGAGCTCGAAGACATCCAGCTCGATGCGTCCACCAGCAGTAGTCCGGCCAATGGCTCGCTGACGTCTTCGGACATGCAGCTCGCGCCATCTGGCAGCGCGGTGCGTACTGATTCGACGGAATCCCATGCATCCGCGACCACGCCATCGGCTGCGGATCCAGCCGCCGAGAAGCGCAGCTACGACGAAGCATTCGCTGCATTGAAGGATGGCCGCTACGCCGAATCGGCGCGCCGCTTCCAGTCCTTCATTGACCAGTACCCGAACAGCGATCTCACCGGCAATGCCTATTACTGGCTCGGCGAGTCGTACTACGTGACGCAGAACTATCGTGTCGCGCTCGATACTTTCAATACGCTGCTCGCGCGCTTCCCGGCGAACCAGAAGGCTCCCGATGCGATGCTCAAGACTGGCTACTGCCAGTATGAGCTGAAGCAATGGGATGCCGCCGAGACGACGCTGACCAATGTCAGCCAGACCTATCCCGACACGACGGTTTCACGGCTTGCCCAAGGGCGCCTGCGTGCTCTCAAGCTCGAGAACCGACGCTGACGCCGCATCCGGCTCGAGCTGTCGCAATGGTTGCCGTCGAAAATCCAGTTGATATGACACGCGCCGCGACCCGATCGCGGCGTTTGCGTGTGACCGAGATCTTCCATTCGCTGCAGGGTGAAGCGGACAGCATCGGCTGGCCGACCGTTTTCGTGCGTCTCACGGGCTGTCCGTTGCGTTGCGTCTGGTGCGACACCGAATATTCGTTCCACGGCGGCGACTGGCGCGAAATCGACGATATCGTCGCGCAGGTCGCGGTCAGCGAAGTGCGCCATGTCTGCGTGACGGGCGGCGAGCCGCTGGCGCAGAAGCGCTGCCTCGATCTGCTCACGCAGCTTTGCGATGCGGGCTACGAAGTTTCCCTGGAGACGTCCGGAGCGCTCGATGTTTCGCAAGTCGATCCGCGCGTACGCAAGGTGGTCGATCTCAAGGCGCCCGGTTCCGGTGAAATGGCGCGCAACTTGTGGAGCAATCTCGGGCACCTGCTGCCGCACGACCAGGTCAAGATCGTTCTCGCGGGACGCGACGATTACGACTGGGCCGTTGCGACGATTCGTGAACATCGGATTCCCGCCCGCTGCACCGTGCTGTTCTCGCCCGTGCATGGATCGCTCGCGCCGCGCGATCTCGCGGAATGGAGCATCGTCGATCGTCT
>JBEBXZ010000265.1:0-4282 GCA_040391335.1 Dokdonella fugitiva
GTTGCACGCAGCCGGCCTGCGCGTTCCTGCGCCGCTTTTCGCGCGATATGTACGGGCAGGCCTGCGCTATCGGGCTGATCTGGTCACCGAGCGCGTTGCCGGCGCGCGCACGCTTGCCGAGCATCTTTCCAGGGGCGATCTCGATGCCGCGCTGGCGGCACGCGCCGGGCGCACGCTGGCAGGTTTCCATGCGCATGGTGCCTGGCATGCCGACTTGAATGCACACAATGTGCTGACTGACGGTGCTGGCAACGTCTGGCTGCTTGATTTCGATCGCGGCCGGATCCGCAGGCCGCAGATGCAGTGGCAGCGAGCGAACCTGGATCGTTTGCAGCGATCATTCCTGAAGCTCGGCGCCCGGCAGCGCATGCCCGATTTCGATGCGAAGTTCTGGCATCCCCTGCTCGCCGCCTATCATCGGGCGCTCGCCGATCGGCATTTGCGCGGAGCGGGCGCATGAGTCTGGCATTGCGTTTTCTTGGCGTCGGCAATGCGCATGCGGTCGAGCTCGGTTCGGCGGCCGCCGTGATCGAGCGCGATGGCGAACCGCTGCTGCTGATCGATTGCGGGCCCGAGGCGCTGACGTCGTATCTCGATCAATATGGCGCCGCGCCGCGGGCGATCTATCTCACGCACGCGCACATGGATCATGTCGGCGGTCTCGAACGATTGTTCTTCTCCGCGTATTTCGACCCGGCCCTGCGCGGCACGCTGCGCCTTTATGCGCATGCGGCCCTGATTCCGATCCTGCAGTCGCGCGTGGCCGATTATCCGCAGGTGCTGGCCGAGGGCGGGGCGAATTTCTGGGATGCTTTCAGTCTCGTTCCCGTGTCACGCGGGTTCTGGCACGAGGCTTACTGGTTCGATGTGTTCCCGACCCGTCACCATGCGCCGATGAGTTCATTCGGCCTCTCGTTGCGCGGCAGCATGGTGTGGACTGGCGATACGCGCCCGGTCCCCGAAATGCTCGGCATGTATGCGGCGCACGGCGAACTGGTGGCGCACGATTGCGTGATGCACGGCAATCCCTCGCATAGCGGAATCGCCGATCTCGAACGTGAGTATCCGTCAGGGCTGCGCGAGCGGCTCGTGCTCTATCACTACGGCTCGCTCGAAGAAGCCGCGCAGCTTGCGGCCAGGGGATGTCGTGTCGCATATCGTGACGAACTGATCGCGTTGAGCGAGCCCGTGGCGGACGTCGTGCTCGGCGCGCAAGAGAACGCGTGATGGGCATTTCGATCCCCATCCGCATCGATGGCTCGCCACGCGATCGTCGCGCGCGCGCGCTGACCGATCTGCGCATCTCGGTGATCGATCGCTGCAACTTCCGCTGCCCGTACTGCATGCCGGAAGAGGATTATCCGCGCGATCACGAATTCCTCAGCAAGGCGCATCGCCTGCGCTTCGAGGAAATCGAACGACTCGTTCGCGTATTCGCCGGACTGGGCGTACGCAAGCTGCGCCTGACCGGCGGTGAGCCGCTGCTGCGTCGCGATCTGCCCGAGCTGGTGCGCCAACTCGCGGTGATCGAGGGCATCGATGATGTGGCGATGACCAGCAACGGCAGTCTGCTGCCGCGCTGGGCGCAACCCTTGCGCGAGGCTGGGCTCGGTCGTATCACGCTCAGCGTCGATACGCTGGATGCGGAAACCTATCGGAATCTGTCGGGTGGACGGGGCGAAATTTCCGATCTTTTTGCGGCGATCGATGCGGCAACAGCTGCGGGTTTCGCTCAACTCAAGCTCAACAGCGTCGTCATGCGCGGGGTCAACGACGGGCAGGTGCTCGATCTCGTCGAGCATTTCCGGGGCAGTGGCCATATCCTGCGTTTCATCGAGTACATGGATGTCGGTACCTGCAACGAGTGGCGGCGCGACCTCGTGGTGCCGAGTGCCGAACTGCGTGCGCGTATCGCCGAGCGTTGGCCGCTGACCGCCTTGCCTGCGAACCATGGCAGCGAAGTGGCGCAACGCTGGGCGTTTGTCGATGGCGGCGGCGAGATCGGTTTCATCAGTTCGGTCAGCGAACCGTTCTGTGGCGACTGCACGCGCGCGCGGCTCTCGGCGGACGGAAAACTCTATACCTGCCTGTTCGCGCAGAGCGGCCACGACTTGCGCGGCCCAATGCGGGCGGGTGCGAGCGATGCCGAACTCGCCGCGATCATCACGGCGGTCTGGCAGGCACGTGATGATCGCTATAGTGAGATGCGTGGACTCGCGGGCACGATGACCCGCGAGCACATCGAGATGTACGAGATCGGTGGCTGAGCCAGCGCATCCAGCCGGGCCTGAAGACTATCCCTCAGAAATTCCTGTCCCAGTACAGGGGCTGCCAATACTGGCCGTCGAACAGGCCCTCCGGAAGGCGATGCAGGATGACTTCATATGTTCCGCTGCTGGATTCCACCGAATAGCTCACGCGCAGGGAAACCCGATCTCGTTCCGCGTAGGCGCGAAAGCTGACATTTTCTTTCATGATGACGTAGCCCTCGTCGCCGTCCTCTTCCGCAAACAGCGAGCCGCCCACTTCGTCGCGTCCGATCCAGAGCATCATGAACATGGATTCAGGACCCTGAATGATGGTTTGGCTCCCGTAGCCACCGGAGAGCATGCTGCAAGGCTTCTCCGGACCGACGCACGTCACGCGATAGCGACGAGCGCCGGGGGATGGTTTGTCGCTCTCTTGCGGGTTCATGGAGGTTGCCGTAAAGCGATATTGCTCGGGTCCATCCAGGGGTTCGAGTCGGACGTGCGCAATCGCCTCCAGGTGACGGGTGCGGGAGACAGCAGGTTGTGCGGAATCGAACCGGGCCACCGCGAGCCAGTCGCCGCTGTAGTCGCGTTCTGCGATCAACGGCGCACCCTGCATCCAGGCAACGATCGGAAAGGTGTTGCCCTTGAAGATGAAGCGGCCAGTGCGGCTCGATGTGAACTCGATGCGGAAATTGTCACCGGTCGGTACAAGCTGTTGTGGCGTGTATTCGCAAGTCAGGCAACCGCTGCCATCGACGACGCTGGCGAGGGGTGATTCGACGCTTGCGATGACCCCTGATGCACCCAGTTCGGCGTCGGCCGTGTACTGGATCTGGCCCTGGAAGTAGTACCAGACCGGCTTGCCGTCCTTGTATGTCGACCAGTTGCCGGCGGCGACTCCGGTGTCGCTCAGATCGAAATTGATGTTGCCGAGATTGCTGTTCGGCTGATACCAGCCGCCGCTTGCCGGGCGCAGCTCGTGTACGGGAAGCAAGGGATCGTGAATCACCGGATCGTCGGCGAACGCCGCCGCAGCGGTCAGCGAAACGCCCACGATGGCGAGCCCGGCGAGGCGGGAGGCGCGTGCAAGAAAACCCGGGAATCGGATTGCGATCATGGCGTTGCCTCCGGCGTTGCACTGCGGAACATCCCAGTGGGCAGGCGCAGCATGATGATCTCCAGTGTGTATTCCTTGTTGATCTCGACGGTCTGCTCGACGCGTCCCGAATAACGTATGACGATGCGGTCGTGTTCGCCATAGGCTTTCCAGTAACGGCCGTCATCGTCGATTGCGTAGTAGCCGTCGGGATCTCCGTAAATCGCCATTGGCAGGAACTCACCCGCCTCGTCTTCCTTGAACATCAAGGTGAAAAAATCACGCGGTGGCAGGATGCAAAGGCCAGCGCAGACTTGATTGAGACCAAGAACGTGATCTTCGATGCTTTGGCAAGAGGGTGCGGGCTTTACGCAAGTGAACTTGTATCGACGATCGCCTGGCGTGATCGGATATTCGCGTGGCTTCCTGCCCCATGAAGTTTCGACCCGGTAGGTTTCAGGCCCCTCCAGCGCTTCAAGTCGTGCGGTGACCACGCTTTCGATAATGCTGCCTCGTGATCCGGGTGCATCCGGAACGACTTTCCGCACCACTGCCAGCCATTCGCCCTGGTAATCCCTGCGCTCGAACAACGGCAAGCCCTGCATCCAGGCGACGACGGGAATCGTCGTGGTGTCGTTGTGGATGAAGCGTGCGGTGCGCGTCGAGGTGAATTCGATGCGAATCTTTCCCGCTTCGGCGAAAGTCGGGGACAGGTAATCGCAGGTCAGGCAGCCGCCGCCAGTGACCACGGCATGCAGCGGTGATTCGGCGATCGCGATGACACCGTTTGCGTTGCTCCCGGCATAGTCCGGATAGTTGATCTGTCCCTGGAAGTAATACCAGATGGCCTTGCCATCCTTGAATGTCGACCAGTTGCCGGCGGCGACACCGCTGTCGCTGATGTCGAAATTGATGTTGCCGAGATTGCTCTGCT
>JBEBXZ010000266.1:0-4274 GCA_040391335.1 Dokdonella fugitiva
CGACGAACACGTCGATCGCGACGTTGCGCTGCCTGCGCCAGCAGGCGGACAAACCCATCGAACGTCCCGATTTCTGCCTTGCCGACTTCATCGCACCGAAAACTTCAGGCGTCGAGGACTGGGTCGGCGGTTTTGCCGTGACGGCCGGCATCGGCATCGACGAACACGTCGCCCGCTTCGAAGCCGACTACGACGACTATTCCGCGATCATGCTCAAGGCCCTGGCCGATCGTCTTGCCGAAGCCTTTGCCGAATGCCTGCACCAACGCGTGCGCCGCGAGCACTGGGGTTACGCGGGCGACGAATCACTCGCCAACGATGACCTGATCGGCGAAAAATACGTCGGCATCCGCCCTGCCCCCGGCTATCCGGCCTGCCCCGATCACACCGAGAAGGAAACCCTGTTCCGCCTGCTCGATGCGACCGCAAACACCGGCATATCGATCACCGAGAGCTTCGCGATGCTGCCGACGGCTGCGGTTTCCGGCTGGTATTTCTCGCATCCGAAAAGCCAGTATTTCGTCGTCGGCCGCGTGACCAAGGAACAAGTCGAGGACTACGCCAAACGCAAGGGCTGGACGCTCGCCGAAGCCGAGCGCTGGCTCGCGCCGAATCTCGATTACGATCCGGAATAGGGTTTCGCGCCAGCACCACGAATGTTGATTGCGGGCAGAGATTCCAGGGGAGAACCGGCGTGATGTACCACGCCGGCTCCGGACGGGCCATCCACTGGCCCGGTGCATCACGTCACGGTCCGCCGCTGCCACTCATTCCGCTCATCGCCGACATCATGGCGACCCCGCCGAACAGGAAGAACACAACGAGCCCAATCAGGGCCAGGATCAGATACGCCTTGCAGAAATTTGCCTTGTTCGGATTCGTCCCACTCGAAAATGCCCACACGAACAGCATCACGATATTGACGATCGGGATCATCAGGATGATGAAGGTGATGATCCAGTCGCCAAGCGACATGACTGGTGCAGCGTCTCTGTTTTCCATAGCGCCTCCCCTCGATGGAGCCGGGCGGCTACCCGGCGCACGCAGTGTGCCCGAACCTGGAGGCAACGCGCTCACCGCAGCGCAGCAGACGGCTCAAACGGGTTGCTCGGTGCGCCGATGGCGCAGATCCACCACCAGGTTGTAGACCGACACAAAAGCCGGGAACGCATTCGACAGGATGCCGACCGAATCATTCTTGCCGAACGTGAAATAGCTGACGAGCAGGATGCTGCCGGCCACTGAAAGCCACCAGAATGACGTCGGCATGTGTACGCGCTTGAGCTTCTTCGTGGCATACAACTGCACGAACCAGCGGCTGGTGAACAGGAACACGCCGAGGTAGCCAACGAGCTTCCACGGCGTCACACCGATGTTGTGGATATTGAACAGGACTTGGTCCATTGCGGTACGGGACTGGGAAAAGTCCGGCATTTTACCGCCTGCGCCATCGCATCAATGTCGAAACCGGGCAACCATTCATTTCCGGTTCCAGCATCCATCAACGTGGTCCGCACATGCCGGAGCGGCCAGATTCCATCGCCCCGGCGAAGGCCGGGGTCCAGCGTCTTGGAGCAGCATCGCCATCACGCGGAGTCGTCGGGTTTTCTTGTCGCGAAATGACCGGACAATCCGGTGGATTCATCGCACGAGGCACTGGGACCAGCCTTGCCCGGAACGATCGGGCGTCAGGCGCGCGCGGCGAGCCAGTCGTGGATCGCCGGTGGCACTTCACGCTGCGCGCGACTGGAAACGTAGATGCCGATATGGCCGCCACGGAATGCGATCTGCGTGTAATCCTGCGTGCCGACCACGTTCTTCAGCGCACGCGACGCATCCGGCGGCACGAGATGATCCTGCTCGGCGAAGATGTTGAGCACCGGCATCGTGATCTTCGCCAGATCGACCTCTTTCCTGCCGATCTTCAGGCCGCCCTTGACCAGCTTGTTGCCCTGGTAGAAATCGCGCATGAACTGGCGGAATGCCTCGCCGGCCTGATCCGGGGAATCAAAAATCCATTTCTCCATGCGCAGGAAATTCTCGACTTCGGTCTTGTCATCGAGGATATCGACCATGCCGATGTACTTCTGCTGCAGCAGGCGCATCGGCTTGAGCATGAGATAGCAGAGATTCATCAGATCCGCTGGCACGTTGCCGATCGTATCGACGAACAGGTCGGCGTCGAGCTGGCGCGTCCAGTTCGAAAGCATGTTGTCCGGCGTGTGGAAATCCACCGGCGTGACCATCGTGATGAGGTTCTTCACCTTCTCCGGATAGATCGAAGTGAAGCACAGCGAGAACGCACCGCCCTGGCAGATGCCGAGCAGGTTGATCTTCTTCACGCCGGCATGTGCGGCAACGGCGTCGACGCTGCGCCGGATATAGCCATTGATGTAGTCATCGAGGGTCAACCAGCGATCGGCGCGATCGGGATATCCCCAGTCGATCAGATAGACATCCTCGCCCTGCGCGAGCAGGTTGCGCACGAGTGATTTGTCTTCCTGCAGATCGACCATGTAGGGTCGATTGACCAGCGCATAGACGATCAGGATCGGCGTCTTCGATGTCGGCGCCTGCGTTCCGCGGAACCGGTAGACGACGAGCTTGTCATCGCGATACACCTCTTCCTTCGGCGTCACGCCGAACTCGACCTCATCGAGTCCGCGCAGCACGGGCATGCCCGCCGCAAGCTTCTTCTGGAACTTGAGCGCTTCGTCGTAGATCTGCTTCGGCGCGATGTTCACCGGATACATGGCACTCTCCTCAGCGCTTGCTCAGTTTCGAACGTGCCGGCTTGACCGGGGCCGCGACGCTGTCACTTTTCGTCTTGCGTGCAAAGCGCGCAATGCTCGCCGCAAAACTCTGCGCTGATTTTTTCGCTGTCGCTTTGGTTGGTGACGTCTTGCTTGCGGCGGAACGCGGCTTGCGCTGTTTCGCTGCGGATTTCTTTGCCTTGTTCGCAGCGGGAATCCTGCGCGTCGGCGGCGCTGTCCCGGCAACCGGGATGGCAACAGCCGGCTTTCCGGCATGCTCTGCAATGGCTGCCGCGCGCTGCGGAAACTTGACGACATTGGTCGCATCCGGCGCGGGCTTCGCCCGTTTCAGCGATTCCATTTCGCTGCGCAACGCAGCGATCTCGGCCTTCAGCGATTCCGTGTCGCCGGCTTCCTCGCGATCATTGCGATATTCGCGGCGCAGGGCCTGCAGGCGTTCGCCGATCGTATCGACCTCGCTGCGCGTCGGCATGCCGAGTTCGACGCAGATGCGTTCGATTTCCGCCTGCATGTTCTCGCGCACACGCATCTGAGCGTCGATCAATGCACCATAGATCTCGCGATATTCCTGCGACAGCGCGATTTCCGCGTAGGCCTCCTCATACGCATCGACCCACAGGTCGTACAGCCCCTTCACCGAATCGACCTGGCGTCCCGGCTCCTCGCGCTCGGCGAGCTTGAGCTGGAAACGCGCGGCAGCGTGCTCGCTGACCTTGAGCATGAGCCGGTTGTAGCGCGCGTTCTGCTCCTGGAAGTCTATCCAGCGCGCCGCGGATTTCTGCATCTGCTCCTGCTTCTCGCGCATCGGGCCAAATGCGGGAAATGCGAGACTCGCCTTGCCCTGATCGAACATCGGCCCGGCAGCAGCCGCGAAGCGCTGCATGATCTGTTCGAAACCCGGGTTCACCTGATTTCCCACGCCGCGCATCGCGCTGGCGAATGGATTGTTCGCCATGCCCGCATCGAAACCGCCAAAACCCGGCACGTTCTTCATCGCTTCGGCAAAAGGATTCGCCGGCGCGTTGCCCTGTTGCGCAGCCGCTGCGGCCATGCCCTGCAGCATCGTCAGATAGCCTTGCGCGGCCGCCTGCATGCTGGCCTGCGCCGATGTCGCACCGGACGGCATGGCCTGCGCGAAACCATCGGCCCACGAACCTGCAAACGGATTGGCCGGCATCGACCACGGCGCCACCGGCGGTGTCCCGCCGAACGCCGATTGATACTGCCGTGACAACGCTTCCCAATTCTTCGCCCACTGGGCAACGTCGAATGCTTCGGTCATGGCTTGCTCCAGCGCGAGGTCAATGGCGAACATCATAACGGCGATACGCGCCGCGTGGCTGCTCGTCATCGACTCGTCATCGAGCAGTCCGATACCGCGTCGATGAACGAATCAGTCGCCCGGAATTTCACCCAGTTGCACGGCACCGAGCGGGCCATCGCCACGCGGCGTGGTCGCGATGTCGCGGCTCGGCGGCAACGGCGTGCCGGAATACAGGT
>JBEBXZ010000267.1:0-4263 GCA_040391335.1 Dokdonella fugitiva
CGACGAGGCGCGCACCTTCGGCATGGAAGGCATGTTCCGCCAGATCGGCATCTACGCGCCGTTCGGGCAGAAGTACAAGCCGGTCGATGCCGACCAGCTGATGTACTACCGCGAGGACCAGTCCGGCCAGGTGCTGCAGCAGGGCATCAGCGAGCCGGGCGCGATCGCCTCGTGGATGGCGGCCGGTACCAGCTACTCGGTCAGCAACGTGCCGATGCTGCCGTTCTACATCTACTACTCGATGTTCGGCTTCCAGCGCATCGGCGACCTGGCCTGGGCGGCGGGCGACATGCGCGCGCGCGGCTTCCTGCTCGGCGGCACCGCCGGACGCACGACGCTGAATGGCGAAGGCCTGCAACACGAGGATGGCCATTCGCACCTGCTCGCCGGCGCGATTCCGAACTGCCGCAGCTACGATCCGACGTTCTCGTTCGAGGTCGCGGTGATCCTGCAGGATGGCGTGCGCCGCATGCTCACCGAGCAGGAAGACACGTACTACTACGTCACGCTGATGAACGAGAACTACACCCATCCGGATATGCCGGCGGGTGCGGAGGCCTCGATCATCAAGGGCATGTATCTGCTGCGGGAATCGGCCGCTGGCGACTCCGCGAAGGGCAAGGGCAAGGCGAAGAACGTGCCGACCGTGCAATTGCTCGGCTCGGGCACGATCCTGCGCGAGGTGATCGCCGCGGCGGAACTGCTCGACAAGGAATTTGGCGTCGCCGCCGATATCTGGTCCTGCCCGAGCTTCAACGAGCTGCGTCGCGATGGCTTCGACGCGGAACGCTGGAATCGCCTGCATCCGATGGACAAGAAGCCGCGCAAGGCCTGGGTGACGGAATGCCTCGAAGGGCGTAGCGGCCCGGTGATCGCCGCCACCGACTACGTGCGCGCCTACACCGACCAGATCCGCGCCTTCGTTCCAGATGGCCGCAAGTTCATCGCGCTCGGCACCGATGGTTATGGCCGCAGCGATTCGCGTGCCGAGCTGCGCAGCTTCTTCGAGGTTGATCGCTACTGGATCGCGCAGGCGGCAATCAACGCCCTCGCGGCCGAAGGCAAGATGAATCCGGAAGACGTCGCGCGCGCGATCAAGGTGTGGAAGCTCGACACGGACAAGCCGAATCCGACGACCGTCTGATCTCCGTCATGACGCGTGCGGCTCTCGGGCCGCACGCGTCCGGCGATTGCGCCAGCATCGGTGCATCCGCAGTCCGGTCGATCGTCGCGTCGCGTCGACAACGCCGCTTCGCACGATCAGTGAATCAGCCCACTGTGCCGGGTCGCTGTCTTTGCGTAACCTGTGCGCATGCCCTCCTCCCGCGATATCGCCCGTGCTTTCCTGCCGCGGCGCAATCACTACTACTACGCGTGGTGCAAGCTGGCCAGCGATCCGTTGTACGCGGGGGTTGCGGAAGCCTTGCGCGATGCGCGTGGTCCACTGCTGGATCTCGGCTGCGGCATCGGCCTGCTCGTCCATGCGCTGCGCGCGCGCGGCGTCTCGCTGGCCTATCGCGGCGTCGACGTGGATGCCGGGAAGATCGATTCCGCGAAAGCGGCGGCACAACGCGCGGGTTTCATCGATACGGCGTTCGACATCGCCGATCTCAACGCGGGCATTCCGGCCCACGAAGGCAACGTATGCCTGCTCGACGTCCTGCAGTTCCTGCCGCCGCAACGGCAGGCACCGCTGGTCGAAGCCGCCCTCGATTGCCTGGCACCGGGATCACGCCTGATCATCCGCACCGGCTTGCATCGCGATACCTGGCGCATGCGCGTGACGCGTTCAGTCGATCACCTGTCACGCTGGTGGGGCTGGATGAACGCCGCGCCGCAGCGCTATCCGGGGCGCGAGGAACTGGAAGCGTTGTTCGCGCGTCGCGGCATCGAAGCCCGCTTCACATCCTTGCGGGGCCATACGCCATTCGAGAACTGGCTGATCGTCGCCAGCTTGCCGGACTGATCGCACAGCGGGAAAGCCGATGCTTCCCGCAATCCCGCCACCGATGAACTCGCGCGGAATCGGTGTCGAGCCATGCATTGGCGCATGGGATGGCCTTGCCTATGATGTCGCGATGCGCCTTCTATTCCGTACCCTCCTGCTGCTCACCGCCGGCCTGCACGCAGCCGCCGTTTTCGCCGATGAGATCGATTCGGCCAAACTGTTCGACGAAGGCAGGAAGCAGGTCGTCGAACTGCGCGCGCAATTGCTCGCCGGCAACCTCGATGCGGCAAAGCTCAATGAGTTGCGTGACGCCGCCGGCAGCATCGCCGGACAGGCCAATGCGCTGATCGCCGATCGCGTACCAAAGCTCGAGACGATCGACGCGCGCCTCGCCGAACTGGGCGACGCTCCCGCCAAGGGCGAACCCGCCGAGGCCAGCGACATCACCGTGCAGCGCAAGGCACTCGGCAAATCGAGAACCGCGCTCGATGCGGAACTCAAACGCGCCAAGCTGCTCGTCGCCGACAGCCAGCAACTCGCCGGCGAGGTGGCCGAATCGCGACGCGACCTGTTCCAGGCACAACTCGCGCAACGCACCTCGTCACCATTGGCGGCACCGTTCTGGAGCGAGGTGATCGAGAACGGCGATCGCGATCTTTCCCGCATGGGCGCACTTGGCAGCGCCGTGCGCGACAGCATCGCTGCGTCATTCGCACCGGGAAACCGTACGCCATCGATACTCGGACTCGTTTTCGGCGTACTGCTGGTCGTGTTCGGCCGCTGGGGATCGGAACGGCTATGGCTGAGCATCACCGCCGACCGCATGCCACAGGGACGATTGCGCCGCTCCGCGCTCGCCTTCGCCGTGGTCGTCATCTCGACGCTGCTGCCCGGCCTGGGTTCGCAAGTGATCCTTCTCGGCCTGAACTGGAACGGCGTGTTCATCGATCCGTTCTCGTCGCTGGCCCGCGTATTCGTCAACACGATGTATTTCGGCGGCATGATCGTGGGCCTCGGTCGCGCGCTGCTGTCATCCGGACGACCCTCGTGGCGGCTCGCGCCGATCTCCGATGAAGTCGCCGCGCGCCTGCGTCCATTTCCGCTGACTTTCGCCATCATCGTCGTGATCGGCTTCATGCTGACGCGCGTCAACAGCGTGATCGGCACCAGCCTGTCGGCGACGATTGCCGCGTCGTTCGTGGTCGCCGTCCTCTACAGCCTCCTGATCGGCGCAATCCTGCTCAGCCTGCGCCTCGGACGGCGCGGCGAGCAGGACGACAAGCAAATCGTGGTCCATTCCCCCTGGAGCAACCTGCTGATCGCGCTGGCCGGTATCGGCGCGGTCAGCGCGTTGATCTGCGCTGCCAGCGGTTACGTGGCGCTGGCCCTGTTCATCACGCGCCAGATGATCTGGGCCGCGATCGTGTTCGGCGTCTACTACGTCACCACCAGCCTGTTCGAGGATATCTGCGCGACACTGCTGAACTCGCGCTCGCGCTGGGCGCAGCGTTCGGCCGGCCTTCGCGCCAGCACGCTCGATCAATCCGCGGTCCTGCTCTCCGGCATATTCCGCGTGACCGCCTTCGTGTTCGCGATCAGCCTCGTGCTCGCGCAATTCGGTACCGGGCCGGGTGAACTGATGTACCGCGGCGCGCGCATCGGCATGGGCTTCAGCATCGGCCAGATCCGTATCGCGCCGACTGCCGTGCTCAGCTCGGCGGCGGTCATCCTGATCGGCCTGTATCTGGTCAGGCTGCTGAAACGCTGGCTGGCGGAGCGCTATCTGCCGACCACCCAGCTCGATCCGGGCATCCGCAATTCGATCACCACCCTGATCGGCTACGTCGGCGCCATTCTCGTCATTGCTTTCACCTTGTCCGCGCTCGGGCTTTCGCTAGAACGCATCGCCTGGGTGGCCAGCGCACTGTCGGTGGGTATCGGTTTCGGCCTGCAGGCCATTGTGCAGAACTTCATTTCCGGCCTGATCCTGCTGGTCGAGCGCCCGGTCAAGGTCGGCGACTGGGTTGCGCTTGGCGACCTCGAAGGCGACATCCGGCGCATCAACGTGCGCGCCACGGAAATCCAGATGAGCGACCGCTCCACGGTCATCGTGCCGAACTCGGAATTGATCACGAAGACGGTACGCAACATCACGCTGGCGAACGCCGAGGGTCGCGTGCGCATCCGCCTGCCCTTGCCGATGGATAGCGATGCACGCCGCGTCCGCGAGATCGTGCAGCAGGCGTTCAAGGCACAATCCGCGATCCTCGCGTCTCCTGCGCCATCGATCCTGCTCGATGGCGTGGATGGCTCGA
>JBEBXZ010000268.1:0-4255 GCA_040391335.1 Dokdonella fugitiva
CGCGTGCTTCGCGCGCCTGCTCGCGATCGGTGTCGAGCTTGGCGAGCAAGGCTTCGAGTTCGCCATCCACGCGCACCAGTCGTTCCTGCGCGCTGTCGAGGCGACCGCGCTGGCTCTGCAACTGGCCGGAGATCTCGGCCAGGCGACGGTGCGCGGTGTACACCTCGCGCTGCGCGTCGTCGCGCGTGCGTTCGGCTTCGACACGACCCAGCTTCGAATCGTCGAGCTGGATTGCATGCTCCTCGATTTCTGCTTCGAGATCGGCGATGCGCTCGCCAAGCGCGACAATCTCGCGCTCACGCGCGAGGACGCCGACCTGCGAGCCCTGGGCGCGGGCGATGCGCGCAAAGCCACGGCCAAGCCATTCGCCATCGCGGGTGATGATCGATTCACCCGCGCCGATTCCGCCAACGCGACCGCGCGCCGAATCCAGCGAATCGGCGACGTGCACGCGTGCCAGCAGGGCAAGCGCAGCCGCCGGACCGCGCACGTGCGCGGCGAGCGTTCCGGGTTGATGCGAGGCAGCGCCGCTGGCCGCTGCCAGCAAGGTCAGATCCACTTCGCGCAATGTAGCGAGATCATCTCCGAGCGTTTCGGGCGCATCGACGAGAACCGCATCGAGCCAACCCTGCAGCACGGTCTCGACGGCTTGTTCCCAGCCCGCATCGACGTCGAGCACTTCGCCGAGACGACGTGCGCGCCCGAAACCAAGCCGTTCGAGCCAGGCATGCGCGATGCCACCATCTTCGCCGAGCGCGGCATGCTGCAGCGCTTCGAGCGAGGCCAGTCGTCCCCGCGACTTCTCGAGTTCGCCGCGCTTCGCACTGAGCATCGTCTGCAACACGCGCTCGGATTCGATCAGGCGCTCGAGATCGACGCGCCGTTCGTCGAGCGCCGCACCGAGTGCTTCAACCTGCTCGCGCAGGCTGCCCTGGTCGTTCTCGAGGTTCTCCAGGGCGCGCCCGAGTTCCGCGAGATCCGCTGCCTTCTTTTCGGCTTCGAGTGCTTCGCGGCGACGGTCGGCCTCGACGCATTGGCGATCGAGGTAGTCGAGGCGCGTGCGTTCGATCTCGGCCGCCTGCGAAGCCTCCGAGCTCGAACGCGAATAGGTATCCCACTGTTCCTGCCACTCGGCCAGGCTCGCTTCGGCCACTTGCTGCGCCTCGAGCGCGGCTTCGACGGCCTCGTTGAGTGCCTCGCGTTGCGGCGCGGAGTCGGCCAGATGCAGTTGCAGGGTTTCGACCTGCGCGGTATCCGCGGCCATGTGCTCGGCCAGTTCGGCATGCGCACGCTCGGTTTCCGCGCGCGCGCGTTCGAGCTGATCGGCAAGGACGCGGTTGTGCTGGATCTGCTGCTCGACGCGGGCGATTTCGGCGCCGACCTTGTACACCTCGCCCTGCACCGCATTGAGATGCTCGCTCGCCGCGGCATGACGCTCGCGCGTCGATTCCATCTGCGCTTCGCGGTTGCGCTGCTCGGCGAGCTGCTGCTCGATGGCGATCTCGGCCTGGCGCAATGCGCCGGATTGCGCATCGAGATCGCCGCGCGCGGCACGCAGGATGACCGCCTTGAGTTCAGCTTCCTTGCGCTTGTGCTGGGTCTGCAGTTCCTGCCAGCGCTCGGCGGCCTTGGCCTGGCGCTTGAGGTGTTCGAGCTGCTTGTCGACCTCATCCCGCACGTCGCGCACGCGATCGAGGTTCTCGCGCGTCGCCTTGATGCGGCTCTCGGTTTCCTTGCGCCGCTCCTTGTACTTGGAGATGCCGGCAGCTTCTTCCAGATGTACACGAAGTTGCTCGGGATCGGACTCGATGATCTGGCTGATCATGCCCTGTTCGATGATCGAGTAGCTGCGCGGCCCGAGGCCAGTGCCGAGGAACAGGTCGGTGATATCGCGCCGCCGGCAACGCGTGCCGTTGAGGAAATACTGCGACTGGCCATCGCGGCTGACCAGGCGCTTGACCGAGATCTCGTTGTAGTGCGCGTATTCGCCGGTCACCGTGCCGTCGGAGTTGTCGAACACGAGTTCGACCGTCGCCTGACCCACCGGCTTGCGCCCGCTCGATCCGGAAAAGATCACGTCGGTCAGCGAATCGCCGCGCAGGCGGCTCGCCGCGCTTTCGCCCATGACCCAGCGGATCGCATCGATGATGTTCGATTTTCCGCAACCGTTCGGACCGACCACGGCCGACATGTTGGTCGGCAGATGCAGCGTGGTCGGATCCACGAACGACTTGAACCCGGCCAGTTTTATCGTACTCAGGCGCATGCAGCGGTCTCGTCCGTGTCTCGTCAGTTGGCAGGCTTGGAAGCAGCGTCGCTGGCGGCGGGCATCTTTTCCGCCACCGGCGTTTCGAGCGTGACCTTCGCGTCGTCACGCAGCTTGACCAGACGCTGCTGGCTCAATTGCTTGAGCAGGGTCTGGCGGATCGAATCCTTGACCTGCTCGAACGCCGGTGGCGTGAACGGCGATATCGCACCGACGTGCAGCACGTGCCAGCCGAATTCCGATTTCACCGGCACCTTGGTGGTTTCGCCGGATTTCAGTGCGACCAGGGCATTGCCGACCGCTTCGGGCAACTGCGCCGGGCGCACGCGCGGGAACGTACGCGCCTGCTTGGCCTTCTTGCCCCAGTTTTCGAAGACTACGTCGAACGGTTTGGTGACCGCATCGCCGGCCGCATTCAGTGCATCGTCCTCGTTGTCGAACAGCAACTGGGAAAAGTCGTATTCCGATGTGCCGGCCTTGGCGATCTGTGCGTCGTACTCGCCCTTGAGCACGCTGTCGTCGATCTGCGCATCGCTTTCGAACTTGCCCATCGTCGCGTTGGCGAGACCCTGCAGGCGGTTGATCTCGACTTCAGCGGCGAACACCGGATCGCTCGCGTACTTTTCCCTGGTCGCCGCCTGGGAAAGCAGGATGTAGTCGGTCAACTCGGTCAGAGCCTGCGCGCGCTGTTCGGGCACGCCGAGATCGAGATGACGCTCGCGCGCGAGCACGTCGAGCAAGACCTGGGGCACGGCCTCGCCGTTCACCGTCTCGGCCAGCGGCAGGTTCGCGGGCAGGCTGGAAGGCGTCGACGGACCGCCGCAACCCGCCAGCAAGACGGCACAGGCAAGAAATGGGTATGCAGGGCGCAACAAAGAACAGGGTGTCATCAGGTTTCCTCGGGAGCGCGCGCATCGATCGCGAGCGCGTGGATATCGGTCTGCATCAATTCGCCGAGCGCAGCGTACACCGCGCGATGCCGGGCCAATGCCGCCTGGCCGGCGAACGCAGCGCTGACGATGCGCACGCTGAAATGGCCGCGCCCATCGCGGGCGCCTTCATGCCCGACATGCCGGTGGCTGTCGTCGCTGACTTCGACCTGCGCGGGAGCGAATGCATGATCGAGCCGGGCGCGGATCTCGGCAACACGGTCCATCACGGCAGGACCTTGCGGAATGGACGCACGGAAACATCACGGTAGACGCCGGCTTCGAGATAGGGATCGGCGGCAGCCCATTCCCTGGCTGCTCCCAGGTCACCGAATTCGGCGACGATCAGGCTGCCATGAAAGCCGGCACTGCCGGGATCCTCGGCATCGATCGCCGGAAAAGGCCCGGCCAGCAGCAAACGGCCCGCATCCCGCAGTTGTTCGAGCCGGGCGATATGCGCCGGCCGGATTTTCTTGCGCTGTTCCAATGAGTCGGGGTGATCCAGGGCAACGATGGCGTACCACATCAAGGCATCTTCCAGGTGGGATCGCGTATGTTAGCCGATGGCGGCGGCGGAGGGTTCCCGCTCGCCCGGATCGCCGCAGATGCAGGCAATGCGCTGGCTGCATGCGCACAAACAGCGCTGGACATCCGGCATCGCTGGGCTTAGGCTTGCTTCCCGACCAGTGGGGAGCGGGTTTTTCATCCGCCGCTTGAGCGCGATACCGGTGAATACCGGCCATCGTTCCTCCGGTTGTCGCGCAAGCCGCCACGTATCCGAAGCCGGGAACATTTCGGATCACATCGAAAAGCGGCCTGCCAATACACACCCGATCAACTGCGCACCCTGCCAGCACGACGCGCTGGCGATCCATGGAATGCAGTCGGACGGCGCCGGAGTTCCGGCAAACGCTTTTCTCGATTCTGTATCAAGCGATGGTGTTGGGCGCGCTGGCGTGTGGCCCGTACTGTTCGCGAATCGTGTGGTTGCGTCTCGTCGCAACCGTGCAAATGCTGCCGCTGATGAAGCGGAACGGCCGCAACCAGTCATTCAGTGGGA
>JBEBXZ010000269.1:0-4247 GCA_040391335.1 Dokdonella fugitiva
TCTCCGGGCCAATCACGGCGGAGCAACGCGCCCTGGTTGAAGCGGCGGGTGCCGAAATCCTCGACTACGCACCGTACTACGCCTATATCGTGCGTATGCCGGCCTCCCTCGACGGAACCATGCGCTCAATCGATGGTGTGGTCTGGAGTGGGCCGTTGCTGCCGGCGTTCAAGGTCGACGCCAATATCTTCAGTGAGCTCAACGGTGCTGAAATCGTGGCGGGACTGGGTATCGATTCCCTGCAGATCAGCGTCGCGCATCGCTCGGACCAGAATGCCTTGCGCGAGACTTTCGCGCGCGTTGCCGGCCTTGGCGGCATCAGCACCGTTCAATCGGGCAACGAAGTGCGTCTTCTGGCGCGTTTCGAACGAAGCGAGCTCGGTGCGGCGATCGAACAATTGGCGCTCAACCCGGACGTGCTCTCGATAGGGTTCCACCGGCCGAAGCGACTGAGCAACTCGCAGGGGCACTGGTTGCATCAGAGCAATACCAGTACGCCGACGCCGCTGAAGCCTGTCTGGAACCAGGGCATCTATGGTTGCGACCAGATTATTGGCGAACTGGACACAGGTCTTTATCAGGACAACGTCGCATTCAAGGATGCCAGCCAGCTGACGCCGGTCAACGTCTGCGACACCGGCGCATCCTGTCCGACGCAGACGCCGAATCTTGCCGCGCGCAAGGTGATTTCGTATTACAAGTGGTCGGGTGATGCCGGTACGAGCTGGGCCGATGAGCATGGCCATGGCACGCACGTGGCGGGTTCGATCCTTGGCAATGACAATGTGGCCAATCCGGGGACGGATTGCATCGGACGGACCACGCCCGGCGGTGACACCAATCTGGATGGCATGGCGCCCGGCGCGAAACTGGTGATGCAGGAAAGCGGCAGTGATCTGCGCTATCTCAATACCCAGGGCGGCACGCCGTATCACGCGGCACAGGTTGCGTATGAAAACGGCGCGCGCATTCACAGCAATTCCTGGGGCGGCGGCTGCACCAACATTTTTGGAGCGTGCATATCCGGCTGCACGGTCACATATGACGAAACCTCGCGTGATGCCGACAGGGTCGCCAGGGATTTCGACGATCTGCTGATGGTTTTCGCGGCTGGCAACGATGCCTCCGCTTGCCCGGCCGGCAACAATGTCGGCAGTCCCGGCAATGCGAAGAACGTGCTGACGATCGGCGCGACAGGTCGCGGCACGGCCGGCAACAACATGGCGTCGTTTTCGTCGCGCGGACCGGCAATCGACAGCCGTACCAAGCCGGACCTGACGGCACAGGGCAGCGGGATTATTTCGGCGGCGCGCAATGCGAGCGGAACGACCTCGATGAGCGGTACATCGATGGCCACGCCGACGGCCTCGGGTCTTGCGGCGCTGGTGCGGGACTATCTTGCCCAGGGCTTCTATCCGAGCGGCGTTCGCAGTCCCTCGGATGCCATCGCCAATCCGTCAGGTTCCCTGATCAAGGCGATCCTGCTTACCGGCGCGGTCAACATGACGGGTACGGGTGCGGGCGCCAATCCGGGGCAGGCGCAAGGCTTCGGGCGCATCCATCTCGACAACTCCCTGCATTTCCTCAATGACCAGACGCGGCTCTATATCCATGAGTCTCCGGCTGGTCTGGTCACGGGTGGAAGCGACAATCACCAGCTCGTCCTGACGGGCGGCCAGCCGTTCTCGGTAGTGCTGACCTGGGCCGACGAAGCTGCGGCGGTCGGTGCAAGCCCGGCTACGGTGAATGCGCTGCGTCTTGAAGTCGAGGCGCCGAATGGTGATGTCTGGTCGCAGAAGCTCCCTGCCGGCTACAACGTCAGCAATGCGTCTCCGATCCAGAACACGACCACGACCAACTACGATGACCTGAATACGGTCCATCGCATCAACTTCACCGCGCCGGAGACGGGCGTGTACAGGATCCGCGTCTCAGGCACCAACGTGCCGAGTGGCCCGCAGAAGTACGCCCTGGCTGCGTCCGGCAACTTCACGATCGGTGCCGATGCCGATTACGCCCTGACCGTCGATCCCGCGATATCGATGATTTGCGCGGGTGACTCCGCAACGGTGGACGTAGGACTGATCTCGATGAACGGGTTCACGGATCCGGTGACGCTTACGGTGGCGGGTATTCCGGTGCCTGCGACGGGCAGTTTCCTCGCCAATCCGGTAGTTCCCGCACAGCCCGCAGCCACGAGCAGCCTCCTGATCAGCAACACGGCGGGTATCGCGAGCGGCGACTACAACTTCACTGTGCAGGGCACTTCGTCCGGATCGACACCGGTGGTGAAAACGGCTTCCGCTCGTCTGCTGGTGGATGCATCGGCGCCCGTTGCCAGCGTGCTGAGCGCACCCGCCAACGGCGCGATCAGCGTTGCCACCGCTCCGGTCTTCAACTGGGTCGCATCTGCCGGCGCGGCCGAGTACCGTTTTGAGTTGTCGACCGATCCGGCGTTTGCAACAAGCGTGGTCGATACGACCGTCACTGGAACGAGCTATGCGCCGACAACTGTATTGACGCCAGCAACAACCTACTACTGGCGCGTGAGCGGCATCAATGCCTGCGATGAAGGCGACGCATCGGAAGTCTGGAGCTTCACCACCGCGAATGAGATCTGCAAGACACTGAATCTGGCGATCCCCGATAACAACCCCGCAGGCGTTGCCGACACCATGACGGTTGTCGATCCCAGTGTCTTGGCAGGGCTGAAGGTGGTGGTCCAGGCGACCCACACCTACGTAGGTGATCTCAAGTTCCAGCTGAGCAACGGCACTTCGTCGGTGATGATGGTCGATCGCCCAGGCGTTCCGGCTACAACTTTCGGTTGCAATGGCGACAATGTCGACATCGTTCTTGACGACGCAGCCACGCAGGACGTGGAAACGCAATGCAATGCGACGGCCCCGGCTCTCTCAGGTGCGGTCAGGCCGAATAATGCAATCAATGCGGTTTTCTCGGGCCAGACGTTGGCCGGTACCTGGACATTGACGGCATATGATGCGGCGACTGGAGATACTGGCAGTCTCACGAGCTGGTGCCTGATCCCGGAAACGGAAGCAGGCAACGATGTCATCTTTGCCGATGGCTTCGAAGCGACGCCCTGAGGTTTTTGCCCAGTAGTCTCGTGACGATGTGAACCAGACGCCGCGGATCGCAAGGTCCGCGGCGTTTTTCATTAGTCAGCCACCCATTCCTGATGTGCCGCGCCTGCTTTCACCGTGTGGTCGCGCAGACCCATCGCGCCTGCTGATCCAATGCTGCCAGTTCAGGCGGCGCTGACGTCGCGCAGTTTCCAGTTCCTGCCGACGAGCAGGTCGAGGCGGTGCTTGACCAGGGCGTGCGGCAGGCTCGTCGTGATCTTCACTTCGGTGCGTTCGCCGGCAAGGTTCGCGGTCACGGTGGCGCCCGGATCGGTGGCGCCGGTGAGCGGATCGACCTCGTCGGGATCCTCTTCCATCCCGCGCCAGCGTTCCCACAGCGTCGGCTCGCGCAGGGCGCCTTGCAGGACGGTAGCGAGCGTCTCCGGAGACTCGCCATCGAATGACAATGCGCTGTTCTCGCCGCGCGCGGTGGACAGGTTGTCGATCGTCACGAAATAGCGTTGTGTACTGGACATGGGATCTCCTTGGGTGGGCTGCGGGCTCGGTGTAGCATCAAGCATCGAGCTTGCATCGTGAACCGGAAATGCACGCGCGGCTGCGCAGGACTTGATTCATGCGCTTGCCGGTTCGAATGCCGCCGCCTCATGCGTTGCCGCGTGGGCTATCACGCCGAGCAGCGGAGCCGCGAGTCTGGATTGCAGCGTGGCGAGATTGTCCTCGGCCCTGAGCATCGCCGGATCGATGCGGTTGGCGATCCAGCCGGCCAGTCGGCAGCCATCGGCCTCGATGGCGCGCGCACTGAGCAGCGCATGATTGATGCAACCGAGTCGCAGGCCGACGACGAGCACGACATCGAGATCGAGCGCGCGCACGATATCCACCTGCATGAGCGATTCGCCGAGTGGCGCGGCCCAGCCGCCAACGCCTTCGACGACGATGCGATCGGCGGTGCTTGCGAGGCGCTGGAACGCGGCGCGGATCACATCGGGATCGATCGGCCTCGCATTGTCGATGGCGGCGAGATGCGGTGCGATCGGATCGGCATAGGCGAACGGATTGACGTCGGCGTAATCCGCACGGCGCGTACTTGCTGCGCGCAGGTATTCGGCATCTTCATTGCGCAAACCCTCGGCCGTGACGACG
>JBEBXZ010000270.1:0-4228 GCA_040391335.1 Dokdonella fugitiva
GGTGGCCGCCTCGGCGACTTTCTTCGCCGAGGCGGGAGCGATCGTGCTGCAATCGATCACGGGCGCGCCTTCCGGTATCGCCGCGAGCAGACCTTGTTCGCCGAGATACAGTCCTTCGACGTGACGGCTGGCCGGCAGCATCGAGATCACGATCTCGGCATCGGTCACCGCATCGCGCGCATCGGCCGCCGCCGTGGCACCGAGTGCGACAACGGTGTCGACTGCGCTCTTGCTCAGGTCGAAGACGCGCAGGCTGTGCCCGGCCTTGACCAGGTTCGCGGCCATCGGGCCACCCATGTTGCCCAGTCCGATAAATGCAATGCGGCTCATGCGGATTTCCTCGTTTCATTGGATTTGCCGAGCGTCGCCAACGGATGCTCGGCCTCGGACCACGGTGAGACCATGAATCCTGCCGCCCATTCGGCGCTCGCTTCGGCGCGCGTGGCGGGGTTCCAGCGTGGGTTGCGATCCTTGTCGATCAACAGCGCGCGGATGCCTTCGAAGAAGTCGCCGCTCGCGCCGGCATGCAAGGCGGCGACATACTCCATGCGGAACGTCCCGGCGAGGGACAGGCTCGCCGCGCGTTGCTGCAGTTCGTAGGCGAGACGCGCCGATCCCGGAGCGCCGCTGGCCAGCGTGGCTTTCGCCGTCGTCAGCCAGGTGTCGTCGGAATCGATCGCCTCGATCGCCTCGATGATCGAGGCGAGATCCGCTTTTGCACAAATCGCCTTGACCGTTCCGGCGTGTTGCTGCAGCGGGCCAGCAGCGAGCGTTGCCGCATGCGCTGCAAGCACCGAATTCAGCAACGCCGAATTCGCGTTCGCATCCCCGCTCCAGTCGATGTCGATCAGCGCATCGAATACCGCATCGCGGTCGGCATCGAGCACGGCATGATCGGCGAGGCCGACATGGAGCGCGTCCGATGCATTCAACGGCGCACCGGTCAGCGCGAGGAACAGGCCGACGCGATCAGGAATGTTCTTCAGGATCCAGCTGCCGCCGACATCGGGAAACAGGCCGACCGTGATCTCGGGCATCGCCAGTCGCGAACGCTCGGTCACGACGCGATGGCTGGCTCCGGCCATCAGGCCAATGCCGCCGCCCATGACGATGCCATGGCCCCAGACCAGGATCGGCTTCGGGTAGGTGTGAATCCGATAGTCGAGACGATATTCGACGAGGAAAAATTCGCGCGCATAGGCGTTGTCGCGAATGTCCGCACTGCCGGCATTCCGGAACGCGAGCATGCTGTCGTACAGGCTGCGCAAGTCGCCGCCCGCGCAGAATGCCTTTTCGCCAGCCGCCTGCAGCACGACCATCGCGATCTCGCCGTCGCTGGCCCAGTCGCCGAGGCGTGCATCGAGCAGGCGCGCCATCTCCAGGGACAGGCCATTCAGTGATTTCGGTGCATTCAGCGTGGCGATGCCGATGCGCTTGCCGTTCGCGGCGAGACGTTCCTCGAACAGGACGGATGGCTCGATCGTCTCGGTCATGCGTTCTTCCATTCGGCGCTGCGCTTCTCGAGGAACGCGTTGACACCTTCCTTCTGGTCGGCGCTGTCGAACAGGTCGACGAAAGCCTCGCGCTCGGAAACGAGCGCCGTGGCGTGGCTCTGGCTGCGCGTCGCCTGGATCAGGCGCTTGCAGGCGGCAACACTGGTCGGACTTTGCTTGCCGGCTTTCTTCGCCCATTCGATCGCACGAGCCTTCGCTTCGCCGCTGCTGACGACTTCTTCGACCAGGCCGATGCGCAACGCCGTGGCGGCATCGATGCGTTCGCCGAGCAGGATCAGGCGTTTCGCCCAGCCTTCACCGACCAGGCGCGGCAGGTTCTGCGTGCCTCCAGCGCAAGGCAGCAAGCCGACGGTCGCTTCCGGCAATGCCATTTGCGCCTGCTCCTCGGCAATGCGCAGATCACAAGCGAGCGCGCATTCGAGACCGCCGCCCATTGCATAACCATTGATCGCGGCGATGCTGACCCCGCGGAATGCCGAGAGCGCTTCGAAGGCTTCGCCAAAACGGCGTGCCGCCTCGCGTGCGAGTGCCTTGTCGCCATCGGCGAACTGCTTGAGATCGGCACCGGCGGAGAAGAACTTGGCGCCTTCGCCGGTGACGACGAGCGAATAGATGTCGCGATCGGCATTCAGGTCACTGACCAGGTCGCGCAAGGCGGCGAGGCTGTCGCGTGTCCAGGTATTCGCGGGCGGATTGCTGATCGTGACGATCGCGGTGTTGCCGTCGATCTCCAGTTGGAGATTCGTATAGGATTTCCCATGGTACGAGGTCATCGCAGTTCCTCATCGGTATTGAGCAGGTGGCGGGCGACGATCACGCGCATGATTTCGTTGGTGCCTTCAAGGATCTGGTGCACGCGGCTGTCGCGCAGCAGGCGCTCGATCGGGTACTCGCGGATGTAGCCGTAGCCGCCGTGGATCTGCAGCGCATCGTTGCAGATGGCGAAGCCGGCATCGGTCGCGAAACGCTTGGCCATCGCACACCAGACCGTAGCGTCCTTGGCCTGTGCATCGAGCTTGCGCGCCGCCGTGTGCACCATCTGGCGTGCGGCGACGAGCTGGGTGACCATGTCGGCGAGCTTGAACTGCAGCGCCTGGAAATCGCCGATCTTCCTGCCGAACTGGCTGCGTTCACCCATGTAGCGGCGGGCCGCGTCGACTGCGCCTTGCGCCGCGCCGAGCGAGCAGGCCGCGATGTTGATGCGACCGCCATCGAGGCCCTTCATCGCGATGCGAAAACCTTCGCCTTCCTGGCCGAGCAGATGATCGGCCGGGATGCGCACGTTCTCGAACGTGATGCCGCGCGTCGGCTGGCTGTTCCAGCCGAGCTTCTCTTCCTTGCGTCCGTAGATGATGCCAGCCGTGTCGGCGGGAACGATGAACGCCGAAATGCCGCGCGGGCCTTCGCCACCGGTGCGCGCCATGACGATCAGGACATCGGTCGATCCGGCGCCGGAAATGAATGCCTTGGAACCGTTGAGAACGTAATGATCGCCATCGCGTTCAGCCCGCGTGCGCAACGACCCGGCATCGGAACCGGCACCGGGTTCGGTCAGGCAGTACGAGGCCAGCTTCTCGCCGCTGGCAAGCGGCGGACCCCAGCTCTGGCGCAAGGACTCCTGTGCATTCGAGGTCAGCATCCAGGTCGCCATGTTGTGGATGCTGATAAAGGCGGCAGTCGACGGATCGACGGCCGCGAGTTCCTCGAAAATGATCGCGGCATCGAGCCGGCTCAGGCCCGTGCCGCCGTGATCGGCAGACGTGTATAGGCCGCAAAAGCCGAGTTCGCCGGCCCTGGCGATCGCCTCGCGCGGAAACTCGCACTCGGCATCCCAGCGCGCGGCATGCGGCGCGAGTTCCGCTTGCGCGAAATCGCGTGCGGCCTCGCGGTAGGCCTGCTGTTCCTCGCTGTAGCCGAATGCGGTTTCCATGTCCGCGGCCGTCACTTCAGGCTGATCGTCGTGTTGACGCCATGCCCGAGCGTGTCGTCATCGAACCAGCGCGCGGTGACGGTCTTGGTCTGGGTGTAGAACAGCACGACCTGCTTGCCGTACGGGCCGAGATCGCCAAGCTTGGAGGCGCGCGAACCGGTGAACGAGAACATCGGCACCGGCACCGGGATCGGCACATTGATGCCGACCTGGCCGACGTCGATATCTTCCTGGAAACGTCGCGCTGCCGCGCCGCTCTGGGTGAAGATGGCCGTGCCGTTGCCGTTCGGGTTGCTGTTGACGAGGTCGATCGCGTCGTCGAGCGAATCGGCGGAGACGATGACCAGCACCGGCCCGAAGATTTCCTGATCGTAGATGCGCATGCCGGGCTTGACGCCCGAGAAGATCGTCGGGCCGACGAAGTTGCCGTTCTCGAAGCCCGGAACATTCGGCTTGCGGCCATCGAGCTCGAGTTTCGCGCCCTCGGCGATGCCGGACTCGATCATCGATTCGATGCGCTCGCGCGCCGCACAGGAGATGACCGGGCCGACGTCGGTGCCGCTCTGGTCGCCAGGGCCGACCTTGAGCGTCTTCGCCTTGGCGACCAGATCGGGAATCCACGATTGCGCTTCGCCGACCAGCACCGCGGTCGACGCGGCCATGCAGCGTTGTCCAGCAGCACCGAACGCTGCGCCGGCGAGATTGTTGAGCGTCTGCTCCTTGTTCGCATCGGGCAGCACGATGGCGTGGTTCTTGGCGCCCATCATGCACTGCACGCGCTTGC
>JBEBXZ010000271.1:0-4224 GCA_040391335.1 Dokdonella fugitiva
ATGGAACGCGGGGTGCGACAATCGCGCGCCGATGGCAGCGACTGCCTCGCTGTTCAGGCTCAACGCTGAACAATGCGTCGGACATCGCGCACGCATTGCACGTTTGCGTACCGTCAATCCGGATCTCCCCTCCGCGGCTTGTCCCTGCACTCCAGGAGCGTTGCGATGAATGAAGCGCCCGGCCATCTGGAAAACTCCAGGAAACCACGAGCCCATGCGACCGAAGCGCCGGCCGCGGAATCGCGGCGCGCGCGTCAGGGTATTGCGGATCCTGCGGCGGCGACGGCTGAAGCCGGCATACATGCATCCATTGCGTCCATATTGCCGTCGTTGCGCATCTTCATCAGTCTCGCCAGCGCCGCCCTGCTGATTGCCGGTTTGTATCTCGGACAGGAACTGCTGGTTCCGCTCGCGCTGGCGATCCTGCTGAGCTTCCTGCTCGATCCGCTGGTCAGCGGCCTGAAGCGCTGGGGTATCCCACGTGCTGCCGGCGCACTGATCGTGGTCGCGATTGCCCTGGGCGCACTGTTCGGCGCCGGGACTTATCTCGCAATTGCATACGGTCAGCGAGGATCTGCCCGCCTATACCTCGACGATCAAGGGCAAGCTGGTGAAACTGCGCGCATACATGCGCGGACCGGGCATGTGGGATGGCGCTGTCTCCACGTTCAATGTGGTGGGTGACGAAATCTCCAGGACCACGACGGAAAGCGCGGCAAAAAGTGGCTCGGCGACAGCGCCGGTGCAGAAGGTCCAGATCGTCAGCTCGACCAGCGAATCGTCGCTGCAGGTTCTCAACTGGATCGGGCGCGTCAGCTCGCCGGCACTCACCACGGGCATCGTGACCTTGTTCGTCATCCTGATCCTGATCGGCCGCGAGGATCTTCGCGATCGCCTGCTGCGCCTGCTCGGAGGCAACATCCATCTCGCCACCGATGCGCTCGACGAAGCCTCGGAACGCATTGGCCGCTATCTGCGCATGCAGATGCTCGTCAACCTGAGCTATGGCGTCCCGATGGCATTCGGCCTGTGGCTGATCGGCGTGCCCGGCGCGATCCTGTGGGGTGCATTCGCCGCCGTCATGCGCTTCATTCCGTACGTCGGGCCGTTGCTGTGCGCGGTATTCCCGCTCGCACTGGCCTTCGCGATCGACCCCGGCTGGAACATGCTGCTATGGACACTGGGGCTGATTCTCATGCTCGAGCTGATCAGCAACAACGTCATCGAACCCTGGCTTTACGGGTCGAGCACGGGCCTGTCGACGTTGTCGATCATCCTCGCAGCCACGTTCTGGACAGCGATCTGGGGTGCGATCGGTCTCATCCTCTCAACGCCGCTCACGGTCTGCCTGCTGGTGATGGGACGCTATGTCCCGGCACTGCGCTTCATGGAAGTCCTGCTCGGCAGTTCGCCGGTGCTCGGGCCTCCTGAACGGCTGTACCAGCGACTGGTAGCCGGCAACCTCGATGAAGCGCTCGCGATCGTCGACGGAGAG
The DNA here is from genome assembly GCA_040391335.1 of Dokdonella fugitiva. Classification (GTDB taxonomy): domain Bacteria; phylum Pseudomonadota; class Gammaproteobacteria; order Xanthomonadales; family Rhodanobacteraceae; genus Dokdonella; species Dokdonella fugitiva_A. The sequence continues at coordinate 1,496 of JBEBXZ010000271.1, forward strand.
GTGGAGGTGAGACTGCCTGACAAGGCCACACCGGAACAGACGCGCGACGCGCTTATCGGGTTCTACGACGCGGCCGCGATCCCGGCGCTGCGTCTCGCCAGCGAGTTGTATACCGAAGTTGCCACCCCGCAGCATCGCCTGCGGCTGGTCAACGGCATGCACGAAATCCTCGATGACCTCGTTGAGGAGTACCCGGTCGCCAGCGCCGCGAATGGCTCAGCCCACGTCGTATGCCTCGGTGCGCGCTGGGAGGTGGATGTACTGGCCGCCACCATGCTTCACCACGCGCTGGGATTGTCCGGATACAGCGCCAAAGTCAGTGCACGCACCCTGGCGAGCGGCTTTCCCGACGCCGGGAACAGCATGATTGCCGAAGCCGGGATCCTGTGCCTGTCGATATTCCAGACATCGACACCCACCCAGATCCGCATCTGGTGCCGACGATTCAATCGCCGGTGGCCGCATCTGAAGATTGTCCTCGCCCTGTGGAACACGCCGCCGGAAATGCTGCGTGCGAACGAGATCGAGCATTTCGGAGCGCAGGCGATCGCAACCACGACGCGCGAACTCGTACTCAGGGTGCGCGCAATGACCGGGGCACCCCACGCGGCGGCGTCCATCAAGGTCGGCGCCAGCGAACAGGAATCGATGCGCCTGCAGCACCTGCACGCCAGTGGTGCGCTCGACGGCGGGCGTTCAGAGGGCTACGGGCGAATGCTGCAACGGATCGCCGACATCTTCGATGTCCGCTACGCACAGATTTCCTGGGTCGACGCGGATTGGGTGCACACGTCCAGTTCGCTCGCCATGAGGGCCACGTCATCCGCCGACGATGGCGCTCGGGTTGGGCTGGCGCGCGATGAGTCGATCTGCAGCGCGATCATCGACACCGGCTCGCACATCATGATCGATGACCTGCAGCGTGATCCGCGCTTCACCTCGTTTCCGACAGTGCAGGCACTCGGGCTGCGCTTCTATGCTGGCGTCCCCCTGCGCGACAAGGACGACTTCGTGCTGGGCGTCCTGAGCCTCATGGACACCGAGCCGCGCACCCTGGACGAGGAGGAGATGCGCATGCTGCGAAGCCTCGGCAAGGAACTCATGGATTCCCTCGCGGCACAACCCCGCATCGAAACGGTCGATACTCCCGTTATCGCACAGGAGGCGACCTGATCCTGCTTCGCGCGAACGCGTAGCGGCAACAGCGGGCGATGATGTTCCACCACGGCCCGCTACGACCTGCTCAGATCAATCGCGCTTGTTGGGCAATTCCACGCGCCCCTTGACCCCACTGTGTCGCGTATCGCCGCTGCCCTGCGCGCGCACGGTCAGATTGCCACCGACGCCGTCCGCCGATACGTCACCGGAACCGGTGCTGCCGACCAGCACGTCGCCCTCGATATCGCGCACGCTGACGTCGCCCGATCCGACACTGCCGACCTCGACACTGCCACCCACTTTCTCGAAATGGAGATCACCCGAGCCACCGCGATCCGCACGCACGTTGCCGCGCACGCCGCTCACATGCATGTCACCCGAGCCGGTCGATCTCAGTGTGAATGCGCCGACGTCCTGTGCCTTGATATCGCCGGAGGATGCCGCGACCGTGACGTCGCCCGCGATCTCGCGCAGGACCGCGTCCCCCGAACTCGTCTTCAAGTCGAGGGAAGCGACCTCGCGGATATCGGAATCGCCCGAGCTCGCCTCGACTTCCAGCGGCAGATCCGCGGGCACGCGCACGTCGAGATCGAGGTAGGCATGATTCGAACCGAACCACGAGCCCGAATTCGTGACGTTCTTTTCAACGATGACCACCGCGCGATCGCCATCGCGGCGCTGGATCAGTTGCAGCTTGTCGAGCATCGCCGGATCGGAGGCACAGGCCTTGCCGCGCACTTCGATGCGCTTGAGGCCGGCAACGCCGCGCATTTTCAGGTCGCTCGAACCGACCTCCAGCGCAAGCGCCCGCAAGCCGGCGGCATCGATATCCAGATCGCGCGCGGCCTGGTGTCGGCACTCCGCGGCGGATACCAGCGTGGAAACAAGCAGCAGGGGCAAAAGAATCAACGGGCGCATGGCGGTTTCTCCTTGACGAGGTGAATCAGTAGATACACCCGGGCGGCAAAGGGTTTAATCAACGGGGCCCTGTTGCAGTCGGGGCCTCGCCGCCGGATGCCCGCTCTTCCTGCTTGACGCGTGCCCACAGTTCCTCCTGTTCGACCAGCGATCGTTCATCCATCGCCCTGCCCTCCGCAGCCGCGATCGCCTCCATGCGCCGGAACCTGCGTTCGAATTTCGCGTTTGCGTGACGCAGGGCGCGCGAGGTATCGACCTTCGCATGGCGGGCCAGATTGACGCTGACGAACAACATGTCGCCGATCTCGTCGGTCAGCCGCTCGGCAAGCGCGCCATTGGCGAACTCGGCGCGCACCTCGTCGATCTCCTCATGCAGCTTGTCGAAGACCGGATTCACGTCGGGCCAGTCGAAGCCGACGGCCGCGGCGCGTTTCTGCAACTTGAGCGCACGCTGCCATTCCGGCAATCCGCGGGTGATGCCGGCCAGCGCACTTTGGTCCGCATCGCCCGCCGATTCGCGCTCGGCGCGCTTGATCGCTTCCCAGGCGACGAGCACTTCATCGGCAGTGCCGCCCGGCGCGTCACCGAACACGTGCGGATGGCGCGTGATGAGCTTGTCGCAGATCGCCTTGACGACATCCTCGAAACGGAAG
>JBEBXZ010000272.1:0-4210 GCA_040391335.1 Dokdonella fugitiva
GCAGCTTGAGCGGCATACCGACGCTGCTCGCCACGGCTGCAACGCAGACCGCATTCCGTGGCATCGCGCTGGCTCCGGAGCCCGAGGCGACCGCGCCGGCGAACACGATGCGCCTCACCGAGTGGGCCTACAACGGCGACGAATTCATGGAGTTCACCAATGTCGGCGATGCGCCGGTCGACATGAGTGGCTGGAAGTACGACGACGACAGCGCCGATCCTGCGGCCGGCTTTGATCTCAGCGCGTTTGGAACCGTCGAGGCCGGAGAATCGGTGATCCTGGCCGAGCGCTCCGCCGCCGATTTCCGCGCCAGTTGGGGTCTTTGTGCGGCAGTCAAGGTCATCGGCGGGAATACGGTCAACCTGGGCCGTGCCGACCAGATCAACCTGTTCGATGCGACGGGCGCGCTGATCGATCGCCTGACGTTTGGCGACAACACGGTAGGCGGCCCGCGTACCGACAACTCCAGTGCCTGGGTGTCGGCCGCTGCGCTCGGCGCCGACAACGTGCTGGGCTGGACCTTGTCTGCTGCCAACGACGCCGAGGCCTCATGGGCCTCGAACACCGCGCCCACTTTCCATGCCAGTCCCGGCATGAGCACGCGCGCGACGGTGGCCTTCGAGGCTTGTCCGCCGGTTATTGGTGATCTGACCATCAGCGTCGATCAGGCCATCGTGTCCGGATCGATCGGCGACGCGCACAATCCGTCCGCCATGGTCACGGTGGGGGGCAACGACGCCGCCTTGCTGACGATTGCCGTCGCCTCGTCGAATCCATCGGTGATCGCTGCGGGCGGAGTCACGATCAGCGGTAGCGGAGCCGAACGCACACTGTCGTTCGCGCCGGTCGGCCGGGGTGTCGCAACGCTGACCCTGACAGTCGCCGACGGCACCGGCGCCAGCCAGTCGACGACGCTGAGCTATGCCTCGTCCAATGCGGCGCCGGATCCGTCCGCTGCCTACTACCATCGGATCAGCGATGCTTCGGGTGCGCTGGATGTCGGCGGCGACCATGTCGTCCTCGTCAACGACGAGACCAATACGATCTTCCTGCACCGCGCCAGCGAGACCGGATTGCCGGTCAGGACCTGGAACTTCACGACGCAACAGATGGGAACTTCTGCAGAAGTAGATTTCGAGGGCATTGCGCGTTCGGGCAACCTCGTCCTCATCACCGGCTCGCATGGCAACAACCGCAGTGGTTCGGCCAAGCCGGAACGCCGCACCTTGATCGCCGCGACGATCAGTGGCTCGGGCGCCACGACCGAACTGAGCTTCCGTGGCCGCTACAACAACCTTTGGAGCGAGCTGCGCGCGTGGGATCAGGGCAACGGCCATGGTCTCGGTGCGGATGCACTGGGCTTCATCGCCGGCACCGCCGCGGGCGTGGAGCCGAATCCACCACTCGGCTTCAATATCGAGGGCCTGGAGTTCGCGCCGAACGGAACGACCGCCTATCTCGGCTTCCGTGCGCCGACGATCAACATCAACGGCAGCTACCATGCGCTGATCGTTCCGCTGCTCAATCCCGCCGAGCTCACCGCCGCAGCGCCGGGCGCCGGACCCGCGCAATTCGGTGCGCCGATCCTGATCGATCTCGGTGGCCGCAGCATCCGTTCGATCGCATCGAACGACAGTGGCGACTACCTGATTTCCGCAGGTCCGACGCCGCAGAATGCGACCTGGGCGCTCTACACCTGGGATGGCAATCCGGCCAATCCGCCGCAGTTCAATCGCGAGCTTCCAGCCGAGGATGGTTTGACGGGCGGCACCTGGGAGTCGATCGGTGCGGTACCGCATCCGCTGGTCGAAGGCGCGACGGTGCGCATGATCACCGACAGCGGTGACACCAACTTCTATGGCACCGGCGCGACCAAGGATCTGGCGGCTCCGTACCAGAAATCGTACAGCCAGCTCTTCGCTCTCGCAGAGGTGCCTGATGTCGTCGTCGAGCGCCCGGCCATGCGCATCAGCGAGTGGATGTATGACGGCGACGAATTCGTCGAATTCACGAATGTCGGCGACAAGGCCGTCGACATGGCCGGCTGGCACTACGACGATGACAGCAACGATCCGGCGCAGGGCGTCGCGCTGGGTGGTTTCGGTATCGTCCAGCCAGGCGAATCGGTGATCCTCGCCGAGCGGGATGCCAATGCGTTCCGCAGCAGTTGGAACCTCTGCAGCAACCAGAAAGTGATCGGCAGCAACACGGTCGGCCTCGGTCGCGCGGATCAGATCAACCTGTTCGATGCGAAGGGAACCCGCGTGGATCGCCTGACCTATGGCGACAACACGATCGGCGGCCCGCGCACGCAGAATCGCAGCGCCTGGGTCTCGGCTGCGGGCCTGGGCAACGACAACGTGCTGGAATGGACCTTGTCGACGGTGGGCGATGCCGAGGGCTCGATCGCCTCGACCAGCAATGCCGCGCACGTGGCGAGTCCCGGTCGCAGTGCGCAGGCATCCGTTGCATTCGAAGCCTGTCCGGCGCCGATCCGCTTCGCGCTCAGCGTGGCGATCAGCAGCGGTTCCGGATCGGTCAGTGGCCCGGGGATCGATTGCCCGAAGGACTGCAGCGAAAGCTACGATGCCGGAACCAAGGTCGCGCTGACCGCAATGCCCGCCAGCGGCTTTGTTTTCGACGGCTGGACCGGTGCCTGTGCCGGCATGGGCCAGTGCGCGGTGGTAATGGATGCCGAGCGCGCGGTTGCGGCGCGTTTCGTTGAGGTTGCGGTGCCTGTCAGCGATCTTTCGATCCACATCGAAGCCCTCGGTCAACATGCCATCCGCGGCCAGTTGCTCGATTACCAGGTCACAGTGACCAACCACGGACCGGATGCGAGCACAGCGACAGCGGTGAGTACGGAGTTGTCGGCGGCACTGGATCTCCCGTTGGCCCAGTGGGCCTGCGTCGGCCCGGTCACCAGCGGTTGCACGGCGAATGGCGTCGGCAATCTGGTCGACACCGGCTTGTCGATCCCGGTCGGCGGCAGCGTCACCTGGGTCATCAGTGCGCCGGTGCGTGACGATGCCGACGAGTGGATCACCAGCCTGGCCCAGGTGAGCGACGTCCAGGACAGCATCATCACCAACAACGTATCGAGCGCCATCGTTCCGGTGGCGATCTTTGTCGATGGTTTCGATTCCGGGGTAGTGCCGGATGTCCAGGCGCTGGATGGGGATTCGGCGATCGATTTCATCTGGCAGCCGGTCGCTCCGCAGGCATTGATCGAAACGGTGCTGGTCGCCACTGCGAACAATTCCGGTGACGAAGTGCGGCTGAGCATCGAGGCGCTTCGCGGAGGCGAGGGTGACCGGATCAGGCTGGTCATTCGACGCAACGGCGAGGCGTCCCGTGCAACGCCGTGGATCGACGTGTCGGTCGGAATGCTCCTGCAACTCGGTATGGCCGAGCCGGATCAGGACACGGGCCTGCGTCCGGTCATCCTGCGCACCGGCGCCATCGAGGCCGTGATTCCGGACGTGCTTTCCGGGAATGCCTCGTTCGAGCTGATTTCAGGGACTCTGCAGGATCACGCCGACTAGCCCGGGGTTCGCAACATCCGTGCCGAGGAAAGCGCGCCGTCGATGGCGCGCTTTCCTTTTTGCGGCGAGCGGCCCGGTCGCGTCAGTTGAATATCCTTTCAAACCGCGCCGCCGCTTCAATGGAATACGCCGGCACCGGAAGCTGGACCAACAGGTAACGCCGGAACACCGCCAGCGCGGAGATCGCTGGCGGCGGGCATGAGAAGCGTCGGATCAGCGCTTGCCGAGCGCGCCGAGCAAGCCGGCACCGGCCTGCATCATTTCATCAAGGCTGATCTGTCCGTCGCCATCGCGATCGAGCACGCCGCTCAGCAAGCCACCGACCGAACTCTGTTGCAGCCGGTTGTTTTCCTGGCCGAGCACGCCACTCAAGCCGTTTGCATCGAGACCCTGCTTGCGCGTCATGTTGCCGAGAACGCTCATGACCAATGGCGCGAGCATGGCGAGCAACTGCGCTGCGCCGGCGCCACCGAGGCCGGTGGTCTGGCCGAGGCCCTGCGCAGCCTGATCGCGTCGTCCGCCGAAGATGTGGCCGAGGATCGCGCCACCGATGCCGCCGGCCGATGAGCCCGATGCGCCGCCACCCAGCACGGAACCGAGCAGACCGCCAACGCCACCTGCGGAACTTCCGCCGCCGCCCAGCACCGAGCCGATCAATCCCCCGA
>JBEBXZ010000273.1:0-4194 GCA_040391335.1 Dokdonella fugitiva
TCGTGCGCGTGCGGCGCGTCCTGCTATTATCCATCGCGCCAAGCGCCATCGACGCCGAGATATCGAAAGCGCAGGCTGCTCACGCGATCCAGCATTTCGCGCGGCTCCGCCGTACTGCCGGGCGCGCGATCGAGTACCGCGTAGCGCGCGCGCATGAGCTTGCGGTTGTCGAGCGAGTACAGCATGCGCTCGATGTTGCCGCGCGCTTCCGCACGCGGATTGGCGTAGCCGAGCCGGCTCAGTTCGATGCGCTCTGCGGCGCCCGATAGTGCGGCGACCGGCTCGCCGTAGTTGCCGCGCACCGGGCGCGCGATGGCCTGGCGCAGATCGCGCTCGAGATCGCTCATCGTGCGCACGATCGCAGCGAAACGCTCCTGCTGCTCGGCCAGCGCACCGCGCGTGCGCGCGATCTGCCCGAGCGCGCCCCAGGTGATTGCCGCGAGCGCTGCGAACACGACGAGCGCGACGAGGATCTCGATCAGAGTGAAACCGCCGTTGCCGCGACGATCGAGAGCATTCCTCATGGCGAAGGCTGCTCGCTGCCGAAGCCCGAAATGCTGGCACTTGGTTCCTTTTCATCGCCCGAAAAAACCAGCACGTCGAGACGGCGAAGTTGTGGATCGGACGTCGCCTTCACCTCCAGCGTCCAGCGCCAGCCACGATTGGCGAATTGCACGCGGCCATCACGCCGACCGACCGCCGGCAACGGCGTGGCGATGCGCGTCTCGCTGAGCACGTTGGCCGCAACCCAGCCGGCCAGCGTGCGCTCGCGCAAGCCATCAAACGAACGCACTTCGCCGCCCGCCGTCTGCGTCAACGCAAGCAGGGCGAGCGAAACGACCACCAGCGCAATCAGCACCTCGAGCAACGTGAAACCACGTGGTGTTTTCATGGCCGCGCCGCCACACGATCGAGCGTCACGCGGCCATCGGGATGACCGCTCAGTTCGTAGCGTGTTTCGACGTCACCCAATGCGAGGCGCAGGACAAACGGCGACAGTTCGCCGGAGGAAAAACAGATGATCTGTGGCAAGTCGCGCGCGCCTTCATCCAGCCGCAATTCGCGGCCATCGCGACGCAGTTCGACCCGCATGCCTTGCACCCATTGCCGTGGACGCAACTCGCCTTCCTCCGCCTCGCTGGTCCAGCCTTCGAAACCCAGTCGGGTGAATGCATAACCCTGATCGTCGAGACGCAAGCCGATCTCGCGCCCGCCGAGTTCCGCACGCGTACAGGCATGGGCGACCAGCGCCTGGAAACGCTCCGCTTCGCGAGTGAGCTGGCGCTCGCCACCGACGGTCGCGATGCCGATGCTGACGGCCAACGCGAGAACGCCGACGATGACGAGTACGACAAGGATCTCGATCAGGGTGAACCCACGCGGGCGCGCACGCGAAACGCATAAGCCACGCATCGAGCCGCGGCGCGGCCTGCGCACGCGTCCTGTCGCGTCATCCCGAGGCCGGTTGATTGACGTCGACATCGGCTTCCCGGGCAACATGCTGATGCTTGCGAGGTCCACCGGATGACCGCCGCGCGACGGGCTCAGTCGCCCCAGTTGCCAATGTCAGCCGCATCGCCATCGCCGCCCGGACGCGCATCGGCACCGTAGCTGTAGATATCGACCGGACCGTGCTGACCGGGCTGCTGGTACTGGTAAGGCTGGTTCCACGGATCCTTCGGCAAGCGATCGAGATAGGGACCCTTCCAGTTGGGAGCCTCGGGCTGGCCTGAGGGCTTGGCGATCAGCGCCTGCAGGCCTTGCTCGTTGCTCGGGTAGCGGAAATTGTCGAGCTTGTAGAGATTGAGGGCGGTCGTGATGCCCTGGATATCCTGCTTGGTTCGCGTCACACGTGCCTCGGCGGGACGCTCCATCACGCGCGGCACGACGATCGCGGCGAGAATGCCGAGAATGACGACGACGACGAGGATCTCGATCAGCGTGAAGCCGCGAGCTGGACGCGCGCCGCGCAGGCCACGCGCCATCGACGCTGGACGGAATTCCGCTCGATCGGAAAAGCGGATTCGGCAAGACTGGGCGAATGTGTTCATGGCGTGTAGCGTGTGCGCGGTTGAATAGCCGTCGATCATAGCAAAGCCATGCCCCACTCCCGTGTCGATTCCACCTCCTCGCTGGCCGCGCGCGACCTCGCCGTCGTCTGGCATCCGTGCACGCAGATGCATGATCACGAGACGTTGCCGATGCTGCCGATCGCGCGTGCCGAAGGCGCATGGCTGCATGCGCAGGATGGCCGGCGCTATCTCGACGCCGTCAGTTCGTGGTGGACGAATGTGCTCGGCCATCGCCATCCGCGCATCGTCGCAGGACTCAAGGACCAGCTCGACCGGCTGGATCACGTGATGCTCGCCGGCATCACGCACGAACCCGCCGTCGCGCTCGCCGAGGAACTCGTGCGGGCCGCCCCGCCTGGACTCTCGCGCGTGTTCTACGCCGACAACGGATCGAGCGCGATCGAAGTCGCGCTGAAGATGAGCTTCCACTACTGGCGCAACCGTGGACAGGCGCGCTCGCGCTTCATCGCGCTGACCGGTGGTTATCACGGTGAAACGCTCGGCGCACTTTCGGTGACCGACGTGGCGCTGTATCGCGCGACGTATGCCCCGCTCCTGTTCGATCCGATCTTCGCGCCCTCGCCGGATGCGTATCAGGCCGAATCCGGCGAATCAGCGGAGGCCTGCGCGCTGCGCCGGCTCGAGGACATGCGCCGGTTGCTCGAACGACATGCCCATGAATCCTGCGCAGTCATCATCGAACCACTCGTGCAATGCGCCGGCGGCATGCGCATGCACCATCCGGCCTATCTGCGTGGCTTGCGCGTGTTGTGCGATGCCTACGACGTGCATCTGATCGCCGACGAGATCGCCGTCGGCTTCGGCCGCACCGGCAGCCTGTTCGCCTGCGAGCAGGCCGCGATCTCGCCGGACTTCCTGTGCCTGTCGAAGGGACTCACGGGTGGCACGCTGCCGCTGTCGGCGGTGCTGACGCACGAGGCGATCTATGCGGCCTTCTATGCGGAGTACGCCGCGGGCAAGGCCTTCCTGCACTCGCACAGCTTTACCGGCAATCCACTGGCCTGCCGCGCGGCGCTCGAAACATTGCGCGTATTTGCCGAAGAACCGGTGCTCGAACGCAATCGCCTGCTCGCTGCGCATCTCGGCCATCGACTGGCACCGCTGGTGGATCATCCGCACGTGGCAGAGGTACGCCAGACCGGCATGATCGCCGCCGTCGAACTGGTCCGTGACCGGCGCACGCGCGAGGAATTCCCGGCCGCGGAACGCCGTGGCCTGCGGGTCTATCGGCATGGCCTCGAGCGCGGCGCGATCCTGCGCCCGCTGGGCAACGTCGTCTACTTCATGCCGCCGTACTGCATCACGCCCGAGGAGATCGATTTCATGGTCGACGTGGCGATCGAGGGTATCGAACATGCGGTCGCCGATGCCTGATATCGCGGCGCGCAACGCGAAGTCTTCCATCGATGTCCGAGCAGGGATGCTGCCGCGACATGCGGCCTGCCCGCCCGATCTCGGCTAAAGTCCAGCCGCAACTTCACTTGGCCGATTCTCATGCGCATCCCACGTATCTGCGTTTTCGAAGCGATTGCCAGCGGCATGGAGATCATCCTGCCGGAACAGGCCGGTGAACATCTTGCACGCGTATTGCGCCTGGAGCGCGGGCATCCGATCGTGCTTTTCAACGGCAACAGCCGCGAATACCGCGCCGAAATTTCCCAGCTCGCGAAACGTTCGGTCAGCGTGCGCGTGCTCGACGACGGCGAACCGGTCGCGCGCGAGAGCCCGCTGCAACTGACCCTGGCGCAAGGCGTCGCGCGTGGCGAAAAAATGGATTTCATCCTGCAGAAGGCGACCGAGCTCGGAGTGACGCGCATCGTGCCGCTGATCACCGGGCGCACCGAGGTCAAGCTGGATGCCGAACGGACCGGCCGTCGCCTCGCGCACTGGCAGGCGGTGATCGCCGGTGCCTGCGAGCAGAGCGGGCGCGCGAAGCTGCCGGTCCTCGAGACGCCACTGCGCATCACGACCTGGGCCGGCACGCTCGGTGCGGATGCCGGTTTGCGACTCGCCCTCGATCCGCGCGGCGATGTGTCGGTACGCACCTTGCCGCCATTCACGGCGGCCACCTTGGTCGTCGGTCCGGACGGTGGTCTTTCAG
>JBEBXZ010000274.1:0-4189 GCA_040391335.1 Dokdonella fugitiva
CCTGTTGCGCGCAGCTCACGTCGAGATGGCGGAAGTGTTCGTCGTCGCCACCGACGATCCGGAAGCGAACATCCGCACCGCTCGACTGGTCCGGCGCCTGTATCCGCACATGAAGGTTTTCGCCCGCGCGCGCAATCGCCAGCATGCGTTCCGCTTGATGGATCTGGGTGTCGATGCGACGCGCGAATCCTTCCATTCGAGCCTCGCCATGTCGCGCGGCGTGCTCGAAGAACTCGGCTTCGCGCCGGAAACCGCGGCGAGCCGGATCGAGACCTTTCGCGCTTTCGACGAGAAACTTCTCGCCGACCAGCACCTTCTCTACGACGATGACGCTGCGATCATGCAGACCACGCGCGATGCCCTGCGCGATCTCGACCAGTTGTTCGAGGCGGACATCGCCCAGCACAAGGAAACCTCCCCATGAGTGCACTGCGCGGATTCGCGCTCGCCGAGGTCGAACTGCAAAGCTTCGACCGCAGTTTCGCGGCGCGCTGCTTTGTGCAGAAGCCGGATCGCTATCGCCTGATCGAGGCGCTGCCGGCGGATGTGCCGCGCATCACCCGTGGCTCCGGCGTTTCCTATGGCGGCGCCAGCTTCGGCGGCGAGAGCCTGGTGCAGGACATGAGCGCCTTCGACCGCCTCCTCGATTTTGATGCGGAGCAAGGCCTGCTCACGGTCGAAGCCGGCGCGCGCATCGGCGACGTCGCGCGCTTCGCCCTGTCGCGAGGCTGGATGCTGCCGGTCGTGCCGGGTCATCCGCGCGCGAGCGTGGGCGGCTGCATCGCCGCGGACGTGCATGGCAAGAACCCGGCACGCGACGGGCGCTTTCGCGCGCAGGTCGAATCGATCGAACTGTTCGATGGCGAACGCGGCTGGATCGCCGCCAATGCCTACGAGAACGCCGAGCGTTTCGCGGCCTGCTTTGCCGGGTTCGGCATTCCGGGATTGATTGGCAGCGCGACCTTGCGCCTGCTCCCCGCCCCGGATGGCTACACCGTGCGCCGCATTCCGGTGGCCAGCCTGGTCGAGGCCGGTGAAGTGCTGCTCGCACATGCCAATGCGCCCGTGCTCTATGGCTGGCACGATGGTCGCGCGTCGAGCTTCGGGCGTGGCGTGGTCCGTTTCGGACTGGAGGCGCAGAGGCCGAAAGACGCACGCCGAGCCATCGCTGATTTGCCCGCCGGCATCAAGCCGTGGCCGATCCTTGCCTGGAACCGCCCCGGCATCGCCGTGATGAACCGCTGGATTCGCAGTCGCTGGGGCACGCCGGGCAGCGACTCGATGTCGGTCGAGGCGGCGATGTTTCCATTGAACGGCGCGCATGCCTACTTCGCAGGGTTCGGCAAGGAGGGCATGCTGGAAGCGCAGTGGCTGGTGCCGCATGCGCGCTATGTGGATTTCGTGCGCGCGCTCGGCGATCTCGTGCAGCGCCTGAAGCCCCGCATCAGCCTGATCGCCAGCAAGTTGTTCGATGGCATCGCCGAAGGCCTCGCCTTCGACGGCAAGGGTATCGCGCTCGCCATCCAGCTCGCGCAGCCGAAGCATACCGCCCAGGTCGCCTTCGTCGACGCGCTGACCGAACTCGCGCTCGCGCATGGCGGCCGTCCGAACCTGATCAAGCAGTCCACGCTGGATGCGGACACGCCGCGCCGCGCGATTGCCGACTTCGACGTTGCCCGGGAGCGCCTGCGATCCTTTGATCCGCATGCCCTGCAGCGTTCGGAGCTGACGCGGAGGCTCGCGCTATGACGGCGGTGGTGATTGGCGCTTCGAGCGGCCTGGGCCGCGCGCTGGCCGTCGAGCTGGCGCGCGCGAAACATCCGCTGTTGCTGGTTTCGTCGGATCCGCGTGATCTGGCGGCGCTGGCCGGCGATCTTGCGCTGCGCTTCGATATCGAGGTCGCCACCCTGGCCATCGATCTCGCGGCCGAAGCGAATCCGGGGGCTCGCGTGCTCGCCGCACTGGCTCCGCTTCCCGCGTCGACGGCCCTCCTGTTGCCGATCGGGCAATCGCGCGCGGACGATGACTTCTCGCTCGGCGTCAATGCGATCGGACAGATGCTGGCGATCAACCTGCATGCGCCGCTGGCGATCATCCATGCCATGTTGCCGGGCCTGCTCGAATCGGGCGGCAGCATCGTCGGCTTTGGCAGCATCGCGGCCGCGCGCGGTCGAGGCAGGAATGTCGTCTATTCCGCGGCGAAGCGGGGTCTCGAGACGTTCTTCGAAAGCCTGCGCCAGCGCCACGAGCCGAAAAAGCTGTGCGTGCAGTTCCATCGCCTCGGCTTCATGCGCAGCAACCTCACGTATGGCATGCGCCTGCCATTGCCGCTGGCGGAACCCGGGCGGGTCGCGCAGGGCGTCGTGCGCCGTCTCGGTACGGGTTCGTTCGACCGCTATGAACCGTTCTGGTGGGGCGCAATCGCCCTCGTCATCCGTTGCCTGCCGTGGCCGCTGTTCCGTCGCTTGAAGGACTGAATGGCAGTCGCGGAGGCGCTCCGGCAGGAAGCGCCTCCGCCCGGTGCATCAGTGCAGTGAAGGCTGCGCGTGCCGGGTGGTCGTTTCCACGGCGCGGCGGCGCTCGGCGATGCGCAGGTTCGGCACGATCATCGAAGTCACCGAACGCAGCGCCTCGCGGTCGCAGGTGTCGACGATCTTGAGGAACACGCTCTTGTCCGCCAGCACCACGGGGCTCAGGCAAAACGCGTTGAGCTGGATGACTTCTTCGGCGCTAAGGCCGATTTCCGTCAGCGCCGTTGCCGGCTTGGTCTGGAAACGGATGCGGAACTCGTCATCGGTGCCGAGCTTGCGCAGCAGGGAAAAGGCTTGGTCGAGGGTCAGTTTTCTATCGGCCACGAGAAGAAACTCCAGATTGCTTCATTGGGGAAATCTGCGCTTGCACCGCTTGCGAGCGGGCAGACATTAGGGGTCGCCCGAACATATCACATGCCATTGCGGGCGAATGTGCGCCTTGACCGGAACGCAGGCCGGAGTCCGCCATCACCCGCTCAGAACCGCCCGGACTGGAAATCCTGCACGGCCTCGACGATCTGCGCCTGCGTATTCATCACGAACGGGCCGTACTTGACCACCGGCTCATTCAGCGGTTTGCCGGCGACCAGCAGCAGCCGGGCAGGGTTCTCGCCGGCCGCGACCCGCAGGCTGTCGCCACGATCCAGCACGCCGAGTTCGCCGCGCTGGACGTTGGGTGCGTTGTCATCGACACCGATCTTCGCGCTGCCCTCGAAAACATAGGCGAACCCGTTGTGCGTGGCCGGCAGGGGCAGATCGCACTGCGTGTGCGGAGCCAGCGAGACGTCGAAGTAGTACGGCTCGGTGGCGATTCCCGAAACCGGCCCTACGGTGTCGCCCAGTTGACCGGAAATCACGCGTACCTCGACGCCGGGCGCGAACGCGACCAGCGGAATGCGTTCGGGCGCGATGTCCTGATAGCGCGGATTCGTCATCTTCGCGTGCGCCGGAAGATTCACCCAGAGCTGGAAGCCCCACATCAGGCCGTTTTCCTGTTCCGGCATTTCCGAATGCACGATGCCGCGACCGGCGGTCATCCATTGCACGCTTCCGGCTGTCAGCAAGCCGCTGTTGCCCTGGTTGTCACCATGACGCATGCGTCCGGCCAGCATGTAAGTGACCGTCTCGAAACCGCGATGCGGATGATTCGGAAAGCCGGCCAGATAGTCGCCGGCCTGGTCGGAACGGAACTCATCCAGCATCAGGAATGGATCCAGCGTATCCAGCGCGCGCTGGCCGATCACGCGGTAGAGTTTCACCCCCGCGCCGTCGCTGACCGCCTGGCCGCGGACCAGCCGGGTGACGCGGCGGGGGCTGGCTGGGGCAAGTGTGGGTGCCATGACCTGCTCCGGCGTTGTGGAAGCCGCAAAGGTGGTTCCGCCCAGCGGCTGCGACAAGGCGCCAGGCATGAACGAGCTGATTCGCCGCAGTGAACAATGAACGCTGCTACCCTTGTGGTAATCGAGAACGCACGAGTGCAGAATCCCTTGCCCAATCTTGTCGATCAGGGAAGTCGCCTTGAACGCCGGTGATATCGCCAACGATGTCATGCAGTCCAGCGTGAGTTCGGTGCTGCGCACCCTCGTGCTGTGTGATCTGGCGAACTCGACCGCGCTGGTGGAGCGCCTGGGCGACCGGGTTGCGGCGGAGCTGATCCG
>JBEBXZ010000275.1:0-4179 GCA_040391335.1 Dokdonella fugitiva
TCCACCGGCTTCTTCCGCCCCGCGGGCGACAGTCGCAACATCCCGTCGATCTATCCGGATGGATTCCTGCCGCAGATCCTCAACTATTCGAAGGATCGTTCGCTGGTCGCCGGCCTGCGCGGCGATACCGCGGGTGGCTGGCATTGGGACGTCAGCTACAACCATGGCTACAACCATCTCGATTTCGGCGTCGCCAACAGCATCAACAGCAGCATCGGCCCGGATTCGCAAACGCGCTTCGACGCCGGCGCACTGGAGTACACGCAGGACATCGTCAATGCCGATATCAGCAAACCCTTCGAGATCGGCCTCGCCAATCCGCTGAACGTCGCGTTCGGCGCCGAGTACCGCGAGGAGACGTTCAGGCAATCGGCAGGCGAACTCAATTCGTATATCGCAGTTCCAGGGGGGAGAGTCTTTCCGCGGGCTCGCCGGCCCGGTGGCCGGCGCGCCTCCGGGCGCGCAGGTATTCCCGGGATTCCAGCCCGGCGATGCCGGCAGCTACGATCGCGACAACAAGGCGATCTACGTGGATCTTGAACAGGACGTCAGCGACCGTCTGTCACTCGGCCTGGCGGGCCGCTACGAGGACTACAGCGACTTCGGCAGCACCACATCCGGCAAGTTCTCGGCACGCTATGCGTTCAACGATGCGGTCGCGCTGCGCGGCACCGTTTCCAATGGTTTCCGCGCACCATCGCTGGCCCAGCAATATTTCCAGTCGACCGCGACCTCGTTCATCGGTGGTATTCCGTATGAAGTGCGCACGTTCGCAGCGGACAGTCCGACCGCGCTGGCGCTCGGCTCCGAGCCCCTGAAGGCGGAAAAATCGAGGAACGAGAGCATCGGCCTGGTCCTGCAACCGATCGAGGATCTCTACCTCACGATCGATGCCTACCAGATCAAGGTCGATGATCGCATCGTGCTCTCGGAAAACCTGACCGGCGCCGCGGTCACGAGCTTCCTCGAAGCACGCGGAATCACGGGCGTCACCGGCGGCCGCTATTTCACCAATGCAATCGACACGCGTACCAAGGGCATCGACATCGTCGGCAGCTACCGCTGGGGCTTCGACAACAGCACGCTGAAACTGACCGCCGGCTACAACTACAACAAGACCGACATCACGCACGTCGAGCCCAATCCTGCGGAACTGGAACAGGGCGGCCTCAGCCTGCAGCGCATCGGCCGTGTCGAAACCGGGCGCATCACGACCGGCTCGCCGAAGGACAAGTTCCTGCTCGGAGCGACCTGGGATGTCAGCCACTGGTCGTTCACCGGCGGGCTCACCCGCTACGGCGAGTTCGAAGTGCTCAACGCGAACGCCGCGCAGGACCAGACCTTCGGGGCGGACTGGGTGCTCGACCTGGCCGCCGCCTACACGCTGGACAAGTGGAAGTTCACGCTCGGCGCCGACAACGTGACGAATGCGTATCCCGACGAAGTGCTCTACGCGAACTCGAGCTCGGGCCAGTTGCCGTACAGCTCGGCATCGCCCTACGGATTCAACGGTGCGTTCGTCTACGGCAAGGTCGCATATACCTGGTAAGCGGAAAACTGCTGCGACCCGCCATGCGGGTGGGTCGCAGCGCCAGCTCCGTCATCCCGGCGCAGGCCCCGGGATCCAGTGCCTTCGGGGAGTTGCAAGGACACTGGATGAGCAGCCTCCAGCTACCGGGGGCCGGGATGACGGGAATGAAGTTCTCCAGAAATCCCGGATCCGGCCAACACATGCGCTGGAACTGGCGCGCCAAAGCAGCGACGACCGAATGTGGGCGAGAACCTTCCGATCAGACCGGCAGGAAGCCGCTCAGACGCACTCGAAATACAGCAGATTCTCGCCACCGGTTTCCGAGGACTGGCCGAGGCTGATCGTTCCGTTGCGGCGCAGATGGAAGGCATCGCGATGCACGAACAGTTCCTCGTTGCCGATGCGCACCCAGGTGCCATTCGTCGATCGATCGGAAAGAATGAAATGACCGCGCTTCCATTCGATCATCGCGTGATCGCGCGACACCCAATCGGCATCGATCGTCAGGCTGTGCCCCGCTTCGCGGCCCAGCGTGAATGGATCAGCCAGTTCATCGACATGGAACTCGCGATCCCGATGGCGCAGCACGAGTCGCATGCGCTCGGTTTTCGCCTCGGCAAAACGAACGATGCGCTGCACCGTGGTGACGTGCGACACGTCCTCCTGCCACATGACATCGACGATTTCGATCGGCGCCAGCTTGCCGGCGACACGCGCCGTGCCCACCGACCGCACGCGCAGGCCAGCCGCATTGGTGATGCCGAGCGAGGTGCTCGCGGTGGCGACGATCTGGTCGCGCTGCGCCAGCGCGGCCATGCGCGCGGCGACATTCACCGCGTCACCGAATACATCGTTGTCCTCGAGCAGCGCATCGCCGTGATGCAGGCCGATGCGGATGCCCACGTTGTCCTGCACGAAATCGGCATCGCCCTTCACGCGGCGCTGCATGTCGGTCGCCGCCAGCAAACCCTGCAGGGCACCCGGGAACGTGCACATGATCTCATCGCCGATGGTCTTGACCAGACTGCCGCCATGGCGCTGGGCGACTTCGACCAGGGCACCCAGCACGGCCGAGATGATATTGCGGGCGATGACATTGCCACGCATCTCGAACAGCTTGGTGCTGCCCGAAACGTCAGCGAAAAGTATCGTCAGGGACTGGTTCGAGCTCATTGGCGGTGATGATAGGCCATTCAGTCACAGCGCTCCAGAAGAGCGGCCGCCGCGACGATGTCCGCATCGCCCGGCAGCACGTCGAAAGCCGCACCGGCCAGCGGCGTATAGGTGTCGGCACCGACCACGCGGTGCATGGGGGTCGCACCCAGCCCCGCCTCGGCAATGGCCGTGATCACGCCCTCGCCGACGCTCGCCGAATGACGACCTTCATCGACCACCAGGATGCGCCGTGCGCCAAGCGCCTGGGCCACGATAAAGCTTTCGTTGAGCGGCACCAGCCAGCGCAGATCGACCACGCGCACCTTCCAACCGTACCGCGCGCAGGCTCATCGGCACGCCGTTGGCGTACGTGAAAATGACCAGATCGTCGGCACCGTCGCCATACACGCGTCCCTCGCCGAGCGGCATGGCCTGATCCGGCGCCGGATACGGGAACAGCCACTGGCCGTCGCCGGTTTCGTACAGGTCCTTCGTCATGTACAGCGCGATCGGTTCGAGGAACACGCTGACCCGGCCATCGACCTTGGCCAACGCGGCAAGCGTGCGCAACATCGTCGCCGCATCGTCTCCGCGGCTCGCGCAGCCGACGACGAGCCCGGGAATATCGCGCAGCGCGGTAATCGAATTGTCGTTGTGGAAATGGCCGCCGAAACCTTTCTGGTAACCGAGCCCGGCGATGCGCACGACCATCGGATTGCGGAACTGGTCGTTCGAGAAGAACTGCAGCGATGCCGCTTCACCGCGGATCTGGTCGCCGGCATTGTGGAAATACGCGAGGTACTGGATCTCGGGAACCGGCAACATGCCCATGTTCGCGTAACCCTGGGCGAGGCCGAGGATCGTCGTCTCGTCGAGCAGAGTATTGAACACGCGCGTATTGCGGAACGCCTTGTGCAGCCCCTTGGTGACGGTGTACACGCCGCCCTTCTGCGCGACGTCCTCGCCGAACAGCAGCGCTTCCGGATACTTGCAGAAAAGATCGTGCAGGGCCTGGTTGATCTGGATCGCCAGATGACGCGGCGCCGCCTTTTCGGGCAGCTTCGCCGCGCCGCCGAACACCGCTTCGCGCTTCCCGGCATAGTCGAAGCGTTCCGCCTCCGCCTTCACCGCAGCGGGCGAATACGGAGCAAGCGGCGCCACGACTTCCGCCAGGCCGCTCAGCTTCGGGCGTCGATCGGCCTCCGCCGCCGCCGCGAAACATTGCGCGCGCACGGCCTCGTATTTCGCGATCAGCGAATCCTTCGTGAACAAGCCGGATTCGAGTGCGATCGCCGCCGAGCGCAGCAGCGGATCACCCGACTCGACGCCGACCAGTTCCTCGATGCTGCGCCACTCGATTTCGAAATCGGTACCGGCATGGCCCATGATGCGCGTGGTGAGAAGATGCAGGAAGGTGGGCCGTCGCGTGCGACGGCAATGATCGACGGCGCGCTCGACAAACCGGACAGCCTGAAGCGCCTGGTCGACGGGGC
>JBEBXZ010000276.1:0-4167 GCA_040391335.1 Dokdonella fugitiva
GTCGAGAAAGATCATCCAGCCGGCATTCCAATCCGCACCGCATGCCGACGGAACTCCAACTGCCGTGTCCGCAGCACAGAGGGTCACACCGCGTGTGCGTGTAATCGATTCGTTGCGCGCAAGATTCACGGCATTGAGCAGGTCATTGGCCTGGCTGCTGACACGATTCGATCGCAGGACGGTGGCAAAGCTGGGCAACGCCATGGCTGCGAGGATCGCGATGATCGAGATCGTGACGATCAGTTCGATCAAGCCAAAGCCAGAACGGGCAGCGTGCTTGCAAGGCGGGTGCATTGACGGCTTTACTCCCCTCGCCCAGGTTCGGGCGTATAGCAGCGAAACCTAACGGGGACAAAACAGGCACGCAAGTGGGGCAGGCTCGCGAGGTAGGATTTGCCGGACGAGCGGCATGTGCAGTGCGGCGGACCGGCGCAGTTTCAATGCTTAACGCGTAGCGCGGCTGCGTCGGAGCGGGATGCACGAATCTGGATCGATCCAGAGTCTGCGCGGTGTAGAGTTGCGAACTGTCTGGAATCTTGTTGTTGGTTCTGAGCAGAGCAGCCCACTTCCGCTGCTAGCGCGACACGCCCCTACCCCACCACCTTGATCCGCAACTCCTTCGGCAAGGCGAAGGTGACGTTCTCGGGCTTGCCGTCGAGTTCGGATACGTTGCTGGCTCCCCATTCCCTGAGGCGGCCGATCACGTCCTTGACGAGGCTTTCGGGGGCGGAGGCGCCGGCTGTGACGCCGATGCGTTCGCGACCATCGACCCAACTGCGCTGGATGTCTTCGGCGCCGTCGATCAGGTAGGCGGGAACGCCCTGTTTTTCGGCCAGTTCGCGCAGTCGGTTCGAGTTGGAACTGTTCGGCGAACCGACGACGAGAACAAGATCGCACTGCTGGCCGAGCAGGCGCACCGCATCCTGCCGGTTTTGCGTGGCGTAACAGATATCGTCGTGACGCGGCCCGATGATGTCGGGGAAATGCCGGCGCAGGGCTTCGATCACGGCCTTGGTATCATCGACCGACAAGGTCGTCTGGCTGACGTAGGCGAGATGGCGTGGATGCAATGGCTTGAGCGCGGCGACGCATTCGGGCGTTTCCACGAGATAGATGCGGCCTTCGTTGCGCGCGCTCCACTGCCCCATCGTGCCTTCGACCTCGGGGTGCCCGGCATGGCCGATCAGCACGACATCGCGACCGGCCTTGCCATGGCGCGCGACTTCGATATGCACTTTGGTGACCAGCGGGCAGGTCGCATCGAACACCGCGAGGCCGCGATCCTGTGCTTCGCCGCGCACTTCCTGCGAGACGCCGTGCGCACTGAAGATCACCGTCGCGCCATCGGGCACTTCGTCGAGTTCATCGACAAAGACCGCGCCGCGATTACGCAATGATTCAACCACGAACCGGTTGTGCACGACTTCGTGACGGACGTAGATCGGTGCGCCGAAGGTCTCGATGGCGCGTTCGACGATCTCGATCGCACGATCGACGCCGGCACAGAATCCACGGGGGTTGGCGAGCACTACCTGCATGGTTCGATTATCGCTGAGTCTGACGTACGGATGGGGATGCGGCGCTCGATTGCAATCCACGCGGGCGCCAGGCACCACATGCCGTGCCTGGATGTGGGATCAGGCACGCTTCGACCCGGCGCGACCGTCGAACAAGCCAAAAACGATCAGCAGGACCGCTCCCACGCTGATGGCCGAATCCGCGATATTGAACGCGGGAAAGTGTGCCGTGCCGTAATACACGTCGATAAAGTCGACTACATGACCGAAGCGGATGCGATCGATCACATTGCCGATCGCGCCGCCGATCACCAGCGAAAGCGGCAATGCCGTGCGCCAGTCCGCACGCGGAGTGCGGGCCAGCCAGGTGACCAGCACGCCGCTGACAACCACGGCCAGCGTGGTGAAGAACCATCGCTGCCAGCCTCCCGCGTCGGCCAGGAAACTGAATGCCGCGCCTTCATTATGCGCACGCGCCCAGTTCAGCAGACCTGGAATGACCTCGATCGCCTCGTGAAGCCGGATATTTCCCAACACGATGTATTTGGTGATCTGGTCGGCGATGAGAACAAAGAGGGACAACAGCAGCCAGGTCAGCGCATTGGGGCGTATCGTCATATCGGGGGAGGCAAATGAAATCTCTGGATGCGCCATGTTACCGCGTGACGGGCGCGCTGGAGCGATCAGCGCTTGCATCGGATGCGATGTTCCCGTCACTACGCCAAGCGCTTATCATCGCCCGACTGATCCGCAACGAGGCTTCCCCGATGTTTCTTACCCGCCGATCCAGCGTCCTCCGCTCCATCCTTCCGTTCGCGCTCGCTGCATTTCTTCCGCTCGGCGCATTTGCACAGACCAAACCAGCGCCCGCGGCGCCCGCCAAGGAGTCCGCTCCGGCAGCCGTCGAGAAAGTGGTGAATCCGCAGGTGGTGATCAAGACCAGCCTCGGCGACATCACGGTCGAGTTGAACGCGGAGAAAGCGCCGAAGAGCGTCGAGAATTTCCTGCAGTACGCGAAGGATGGCTTCTATGACGGCACGATCTTCCATCGCGTGATCGGCAACTTCATGATCCAGGGCGGTGGCTTCACCCCTGACCTGCGCCAGAAACCGACGCGCCCGTCGATCGCCAACGAGGCGAAGAACGGGCTCTCGAACAAGCGCGGAACCATCGCGATGGCGCGCACGCCGGATCCGAATTCGGCAACGGCACAGTTCTTCATCAACGTCGAAGACAACCGCAACCTCGATTTCGTCAGCGACGAGCGCCCGGAAACCTGGGGCTACGCGGTGTTCGGCAAGGTGACCGAGGGCATGGACGTGGTCGACAAGATCCGTGCCAGCGCAACCGGTGCGAAAGGTCCGTTCCGCAGCGACGTACCGACCACCGATATCGTGATCGAGAAGGTCGAACTGCTGCCCTGATCGCGATCGCCACGCGAAAGATTCATGGCTGCCGGGGAAGCGATGCGTTGCGCCGCCTCCCCGCTCCGGCTGTCAGCGCCCGTCGTGGTGATGCTTGCCTCGCATCGATGGGTACAAAAATGCAGTGTCGTGGTCGACACGAAAAGCAGCGCCGCGGTTGAACATCACACTCGCCGGAGTATCAAAGCGCTTCGTCGTCCCGGCGCAGGCCGGGACCCAGCGACTTCAACCGGTTCCCGCCGGAGGTACGCTGCAACGGCCAGTCCGAGGCATCGAGCAACCTTGAACTCCGCAGGCACTGGATGACCCGCCGACGAGCATCTCCGGCCTGCGCCGGGATGACGGCAAGGTAGGTCCAGGCAAACTGGGACTACAGCATTGAGTCCCGCTCCGCGCCAGAATGACGCAAGATCGGATCTTGAGGCAGTCTGCGGCTGTCGACATCCATCCAGATGACAGCATGAACCGCCCTACTGAGCGGCCGAGCCAAGGCAAGCCATGACGACGCTTTTCATCTCCGACCTGCATCTCGACACTTCGCGTCCAGCGATCATCGATCTGTTCGAGCGCTTCATCGTGAATGAAGCGGTGCATGCCGAAGCGCTTTATATCCTCGGCGATCTTTTCGAGGCCTGGATCGGCGATGACGCGATCGATGAAGCAGGAGAACGTTTTGCAGTCGCGCTGAAACCGATGCGCGATGCGCACAAACCCTGCTTCTTCATGCACGGCAACCGCGACTTCCTGCTGGGCGATGCCTATGCGCACCGCACGGGCATGACATTGTTACCCGATCCGTCAGTGATCGACCTCTACGGAACCCCAACCCTGCTCATGCACGGCGACAGCCTGTGCATCGACGATGCGCCGTATCAGGCATTCCGGACGCAAAGCCGCAATCCCATCTGGCAGCGCGCATTCCTTTCGCGCAGCATCGAAGAACGCCAGGCCTTCGCACAACAAGCCCGCGCCGAAAGCCGGCGCTACACAACCAGCTCGCACACCCAGGCGTTGATGGACGTCAACGAACAAGCGGTTCGCGATGCCTTGGAACATCACAACGTCACCCGCCTGATCCACGGCCATACCCACCGACCCGCGACTCATCAGATCGACCTGCAAAAAAAAGTCGCCGAACGCATCGTGCTCGGCGACTGGTATGACCAGGGGAGTGTTTTGCGGATAGCTTCAACTACAGCGCGGGATCTCGCCGACTTGCTTTGAGT
>JBEBXZ010000277.1:0-4159 GCA_040391335.1 Dokdonella fugitiva
TTGCCGACGAAGGCGCTGCCGGAGATGCTCATGCCGAGCATCGTGCCGGCACTGATGCCGCCGCCGGTATGGACGGCGGTGTTGTCCTTGACCAGCGTGTCGCGGATGACCGCGCTGGTGCCGGGCGAACTCATCTGGATCGCACCGCCATTGAGCGCAGCGCTGTTGCCGACGATCAGGCCGCGTTCGATCGTCACCAGTCCGCGCTGGAAGAACAGGGCGCCGCCCGATGGCTGGAATCCGCCTTCGACCCGGTTGCCCGTCATGTCGACGTCGCGCAAGGTCAGGTTCGCCCCCGAGACGCTGACTGCGCCGCCCTTGCGCCCCGCGAGATTGTCGCTGAACACCATGCCGGACAGCGTGATCTGCGCATGGATGGAGCCGGCCTCATAGAACACGCCGCCGCCGCTGTCGTCGGTGGCGCCCGCGATCCGGCCACGAGTGAGCTTGAGGTCGCTGATCGAGAACACCTTGTCCTGGCCATTCGGATTGGCGATGTGGAACACACGGCTCGCATGGTTGGCATCGAGCGTGACGCGCGTGGCTCCCGGACCGGCGATCGCGAGGCTGTCGTTGATGAGCAGTTCGCCGGTGGTCAGCGGGATCGTGCCTTGCAGGCCGCTCTGGAACTGGATCGTGTCCGCGCCCGGGTTCGCATTGGCGGATGCGATGGCGGAACGCAGGCTGCCGGCGCCGCTGTCGGCCAGATTGGTCACGATGAATGTCGCGGCCTGCGCGACGGGGGCGGCGCAAAGCGCGGCTGCGATCGATATGGGGAGGATCTTGTTCAAAACGGTGCTCCGGGAAAGGTTGGGTTGGGCCAGCGCCACGTCTGCAGAAGGGTTCGCGGCGCTCGCGCCACCCATACGGAGTAAAGGAAGGTTTCCTATCAGCCGCCCTGCAGGATGCGGGCGGTACACTGCGGCCTCTGTCCGCTGGCCACATCGATCTGCAATGAGCGAAACATCGCGCAAACCCTTGTTGTGGCTGGTCGCGATAGCCGTGTTCATGCAGATGCTCGATACGACGATCGTGAATACCGCCTTGCCTGCGATGGCGCGCAGCCTGGGCGAATCACCGCTGCGCATGCAGTCGGTCGTTGTTTCGTATGCATTGACGGTGGCGATGCTGATTCCAGCCTCGGGCTGGCTGGCCGACCGTTTCGGCACCCGGCGCGTGTTTTTTGTCGCGATCCTTCTGTTTTCGATCGGCTCTCTGGGCTGCGCGCTCTCGGGCAATCTCACCGGCATCGTCTGTGGCCGCATCGTTCAGGGGATCGGCGGCGCGATGTTGCTGCCGGTCGGGCGCCTGGCCGTGCTGCGCTCGGTGCCGCGCGAAGAATTCCTGCGGGCGATGAGTTTCGTGACCATTCCGGGCCTGATTGGGCCATTGATCGGCCCGACCCTGGGCGGCTGGCTCGTCGAGGTCGCGTCCTGGCATTGGATCTTCCTGATCAATCTGCCGATAGGGCTTGTCGGTTGCATCGCCGCGTGGCGGGTCATGCCCGACCTGCGCGAAGCGGTCTGGCGATTCGATGCCGTGGGCTACCTGCTGCTGGCGTTCGGGATGATGGCCGTTTCGCTGTCGATGGATGGCCTGATCGGTACCGGGCGCTATGCGGGAGTCGTGCTGCTCCTGGTATTTGGCCTGGCCAGCCTTTGCGCGTACTGGATTCATGCCGCGCGCGTTGAACATCCGCTGTTTTCTCTGCGCCTGTTCGGCGTGCAGAGCTATGCCGTTGGCGTGATCGGCAATCTGTTCGCGCGCATGGGCAGCGGCGGCATGCCATTCCTGATTCCGTTGCTGATGCAGGTGGCTCTGGGATTCACGCCGATGCAGGCCGGGCTCATGATGATCCCGACCGCGGCCGCTGGCATGTTCTCCAAGCGCATCGTCGTTCCGGTGATTCGTTATTTTGGATATCGCCGGGTCCTGATCGGCAACACGCTGCTGGTTGGATTGACGATGGCGAGCTTTGCGCTGGTCGCGCCGGGGCAACCGGTGTGGCTGCATGTCATGCAGTTCGCGATCTTCGGCGCCGTCAACTCGTTGCAGTTCACGGCCATGAACACGATCGCCCTGCGCGATCTGACCGGCGAACTCGCCAGCAGCGGCAATAGCCTGTTGTCGATGGTGATGATGCTGGGCATGAGCCTCGGCGTGGCGTTCGCCGGAGGTTTGCTGGGAGCGTTCACGACGGCGGCCGGCGGCGAAGCTGCCGGTGAGGTCCTGTCGGCATTTCGCTGGAGCTTCGCCTGTATTGGCGTATTGACGATGGCCTCCGCGGCGATCTTCGCCCAGCTTGCCCCTGATGCGAAGCCGGTCACCGGGAAGGTGCCGGGGCAGGGCGAAGAGGTCGCCTGATCCAGGAGGCACGCGATTCCGCGTCGGCTGGAAGCTGTGGCGAAAGCGCGCAGCACACGGGCTTTGGCATGATGGGAGCGCACGAATCCGGTGCATCGAGGCCCGTTTGCCGGCAATGGATGCGCGGAATGGCCTTGCGTCCCCTCGCCGCCGTTCACGTAAGCCGGTAGAATAGCGTTTTCCTGCGGAATGCTTTCCCATGACCCCCCTGATTTTCGTGACCGGTGGCGTGGTGTCCTCGCTTGGCAAGGGCATCGCTGCTGCGTCGCTGGCGGCCATTCTCGAAGCGCGCGGCCTGCGCGTGACGATGATGAAGCTGGATCCGTACATCAACGTCGATCCCGGCACGATGAGCCCGTTCCAGCACGGCGAGGTCTACGTCACCGACGACGGTGCCGAAACCGACCTCGACCTCGGTCACTACGAGCGCTTCATGCGCACGCGCCTGACCGGCAAGAATTCGATCACGACCGGCAAGATCTACGAGAGCGTGATCGCCAAGGAACGCCGTGGCGATTATCTCGGCGCGACGGTGCAGGTCATCCCGCACATCACCGACGAGATCAAGCACCGCATCTACGAAGCGACCAGCGGTTACGACATCGCGCTCGTCGAAGTCGGTGGCACGGTCGGCGATATCGAATCGCTGCCGTTCCTCGAGGCGATCCGCCAGATCCGCATCGAGCATGGCCCCGAGATGTCGATGTTCATGCACCTGACCCTCGTGCCGTACATCAAGGCCGCCGGCGAGATCAAGACCAAGCCGACCCAGCATTCGGTCAAGGAATTGCGCTCGATCGGCATCCAGGCCGACGTACTGCTGTGCCGCTGCGAACAGCCGTTGCCGCAGTCGGACCGGCGCAAGATCGCGCTGTTCACGAACGTGCCTGAGAAGGCGGTCATCAGCGCGGTGGATGTCGACATCATCTATAGCCTGCCGCTCTGGCTGCACCAGCAGAAGCTCGACGACATCGTCCTGGAGCGCCTCAACTTCAAGGCCAAGCCGGCCGACCTGTCCGAATGGCAGCGCACGGTCGAGGCCATCGAATTCCCGAAAGACGAAGTCACGATCGCGATCGTCGGCAAGTACGTCGAACACAAGGATGCCTACAAGTCGCTGGGCGAGGCACTGCGGCATGGCGGCCTCAAACAGCACACGCGCGTCAACCTGCGCTGGGTCGAGTCGGAGGACGTCGAGCGTCGTGGCGGCGAGGCGCTCAAGGGCGTCGATGGCGTGCTCGTGCCCGGCGGCTTCGGCAAGCGCGGTTTCGAAGGCAAGATCGGCGCGGCGCGTTTCGCGCGTGAGCAGCACGTGCCGTACTTCGGCATCTGTTACGGCATGCATGCGGCGGTCGTCGAGTTCGCGCGCAACGTGGCCGGCCTCGAACACGCCAATTCCAGCGAGAACGACCGCAACTGCAAGGATCCGGTGATCGCGCTGATCACCGAGTGGACGAACAGTTCCGGAGAAGTCGAGACGCGCGACGAGAATTCCGGCCTTGGCGGAACCATGCGCCTCGGTGCGCAGGAGTGCCGTCTCAAGGCCGGTACGCTGGCCCGCGAACTGTACGGACAGGACGTCGTGCGCGAGCGCCATCGCCATCGCTACGAGTTCAACAACCGCTATCGCCAGAAGCTCGAGGATCTCGGACTCGTCATCTCCGGCAAATCGATGGACGACCTGCTGGTCGAGATGATCGAGCTCGCCAATCATCCCTGGTTCGTCGCCTGCCAGGCGCATCCGGAATTCACCTCGACGCCGCGTGATGGCCATCCGTTGTTCATCGGGTTCATC
>JBEBXZ010000278.1:0-4148 GCA_040391335.1 Dokdonella fugitiva
CTGCATGAGTTTCGCGCTGTGTTCGTCCAGGTCCTCGACAGCTGGAAAGCCAAGAGTGAAGTCGACGCTGAGTTCACATTCCGTCTTGTGCTCCGATCTGGAGAGGGTTGTCACGTCCGAAATGGCTGCTGTGGACCTGGCCGCCGCAGCGATCGTGCGGGAAGTGAAATGATCGGCCGGTAGTTCTTTGGAGAACTTCTCCTGGACGGCGGCGAACGCTTTCCCATGCTCCTGATCGATAAACGCGCTGAGAGCGGCTGGTGAACTGGCCAGCAAGTTCCGGCCAAAAAAAGGATTCACTATGAGTGCGAGGACTGGCGCCTGTTCGTCCAGCATTTCCTGCACGATTTCCTGAACATCGCCATCCGAGCATCCCGGTGGACCCGAGGAACAGCCAGCAGACAAGGCCATGAGACTCAGTAGGCAGGCGTGGAGCGCAAGCCGTTGTGAGCTCATACGCGTTGCCACACCGAACAGCTCGACGGATTTCCAAAAATGTCGGCACTCTTTTCGCGGATTTCGACTTCCTTGACGAGATGTCCATAGTCGCGTTTCAGCGCTTTTCCGATCTGGCCGTGCAATTCCATGAAAGGTTGATCGCCGCTGCTGGCATTCAGTGCTTCGACGTAGGCGCGCTGGTTTGAGTGGGCGAGCAGCAGGATGAAGTCATGCGTATCGAATGTTGCTGGCAGCGATGCGATCACGGCGGGGAAAGCAGGAATCAGGGCGAGCAGCTTTTCCATGAAAATGTCCCTTTGCGTTGATGATGCGTGTGGTTGTCCGTTTCAGGCGCCCTGAACTTTTCGTGTGCCGGGAAGTTTTCCCCGTACGGTCAAGACAATGGAAAGCACGAGGGAAAGTAGCAGGCACAATCCGCCGAATGCTTCTCCAGCACGCGCACCCGCTTGTGCGCCATTACGGGGATCAAGCGCGCCGGCCATGGCGCCAATGAAAATCATGGACGTGAACCAGAGCATCAAAGTCCAGCTGATCGCCATGAAAACAAGCTTGGGCACACTGCGCTTGCGGGTGATTTCCGATTGCGGTCCTGCCGATGACGGTTCGATGGCGTGGGTGACGGATGAAGAATCAATTTTGATTCCGCGTCGATCCATCTCACAGCCGCATTGGGGACAGGTGCTGCCTCCCCAAAGGGCTTGCTGCGCGTTTTCGGGTTTGCGCATGCGAGGTAGTACGCTCGCGCAATCCGGGCACTTCCTCCGAGGTAGCGCCAGTCCGATGACGAGAACCGCCAGTCCCCCGATGATTCCAGCCGCAATTCCGATTTGCCATATGCTCATTTGATTCACTCCCCTGTGTGCACGACAGGGTACGAACCGAAGTCGGCTACGGCGATAGGAAAATGTCCTAGAAAATCGTTCTGTGTCGTGATTACGATGGGCGCAGCATTCGCGAAATGTCGCGCTGATCAGAGTGACGGAAATGGCAAGCTCGGCGTGCGTGGCTTCGACTGCGAGCAGCGCGGAGTGGCGAGTGCGCCCGACTGAAGCAGCTCGCCTGCTCGACATGCGGCGTGTGTTTGACCGCGATGCCGGTCTGATAGATCTGGTCAGCGCATGTGTGCTGTTCGACCGTGGCGCGCGATGTGGGCGCGATATTCGATTCTCATGCACGGATTCCGGGAAACCCATGCAACGAAATGTTCGTGATGTGCGACGTATGTGCGGAAGGCGCCATGGCGAGCCCGGGGTGATGCGATGATCCGCATTGCGCTCGCCGACGATCACGCCATCGTGCGAGAAGGCTTTCGTGCTTTGATCGAACGTGAGCCGGACATGACGATCGTTGCCGAATGCTCCTCCGGGATCGAAGCAGAGGTGGTCGTCGCGCAGACCCGGCCGGATGTGCTGGTGCTCGATCTCTCGATGCGCGGCGGTAGCGGCTTCGATGCGTTGCCGCGGCTTTGTGCAAGCTTTCCGGAGGTGCGCGTGCTCGTCATGAGCAT
This sequence comes from Dokdonella fugitiva, assembly GCA_040391335.1. Lineage (GTDB taxonomy): Bacteria > Pseudomonadota > Gammaproteobacteria > Xanthomonadales > Rhodanobacteraceae > Dokdonella > Dokdonella fugitiva_A. Next base: position 1,967 of record JBEBXZ010000278.1, read on the forward strand.
GCACGACGGCGAGCCGTATGTCGGTGAGGCGCTCGGTCGCGGCGCGTCTGGTTATGTGACGAAAGCGGCGGCACCAGAGGAACTCACACTCGGAGTTCGCGCACTCATGGCCGGGCAGCGCTACCTGAGCGCAGGCCTCGTATTGCCGGATTCCGCCGTGTCGGCGCAAGGTGTCGGCCAGCTCAGTTCACGCGAACGAGAGGTGTTCATTCTGCTCGCGCGTGGACGCTTGCCGAAGCAGGTAGCTGGCGATATCGGTATCAGCATTAAGACGGCGTATGTGCACCGCGCGAATGTGATGGCGAAGCTCGGAGTACGTAATGATCGCGAGTTGTACCGCATCGCGCTCGACGCAGGATTGTTCTGATGCCTGCGCATTGTCGTGGACGGCGACGGTGATCCGTGTGCCGCTCCCGAGGTTTCCGGTTTCCGGTTTCGGTGGAGGTCGTATCTTGTCGGTCCTGGTTTGCGCCAGGAGGATGACTCATCGTTCCGGTGCGGACTGGGCTTCGATCAGGGTGCGCTGCTCGCTTGTTCTTCGAGGAGTCGCTTCTGCAATCTGTCAGTGGCCTGGGCGGCGTAGCGTGCGCAGGCCTGGTTATCCATCAGCGGCTGCGTTGCACCGGGACCGAATCGGGTCCAGAGCGCGCTCGCAGAAGGATGCGGGGTGATCAACACGTCACAAGGCAGCTTCGCTACCGTTTCCAGCGTGGCGCGGAAAGCGGCGAGTGTGCCGGGGTGCGCCTCTTCATCGCTGAATCGATAGCTCTTGTCGGAGATCGCGGTAAGGCTGTCCACGTAGGCGACGTCGATGCAGCCGTCGTCGTTGCAGGATTTCCATGTCCAACTGGTGCCGCCCGCCGTGTGTCCCGGCGTGGCGTGCGCTTGCAGAGTGATCGGCCCCAGGCTGAGCGTGCCGTCATCGGCGATCGGCTGCACATTGCCGATCGCCGGGAACGCGCGCAATTCGAGAAATTGTGGATCACTGCGATCGTTGCGCCCGCTTTTGAGTGCCCCGATAGCGGGCGCTCGCGCGATGACGACAGCGCCGGAATCGCGCTGCAACTGGGCGATCCCGGCGGCGTGATCAAAGTGCTCATGGGAGTTGAGGATGTAGCGAACATCCTCGATCCTGAAGCCGAGCGTTGCGATGTTCGCCGCAATCAAGCGTCCACCTTGTTCGGTCGCGCCATCGATCAGCACATGTCCCTGTGGCGACGTGATCAGGATCGCGCTGATCCCGCAGGTGCCGACATACCAGGTATTGCCGTGGATCCTTCGCGGCGCGGCTGGATCATTCCAGCCGGCGTCCGTTGCGCACGCCGTTTCAGGCGCCGCCGTTTGTTGCTGTGCCGGAGTGGCCGCACATCCCGTCAGAGCGAGAGCGAGAACGGCGCAGGATCTGAATTGCATCTCGACACTCCGGCAACGGGAAATCATGGCGCGCATGCATGATAGGCCCTTGCCGCTGCGCAGGGCAGGGCGAAAAGAAGGCATATCCCTGACTGGAAATGGCCTGATGGTGCGCGGCGGGCGATCCATGACGTTGGGTAAGGCGTCGAGGCAAGCGCGCCCTGCGGGCGAACTCGGGGCACAAAATGCGCCCCGAAACGCATCTTCCGAATGAAATGCCGATCCGATCGGACCAGAAACGAAAGTCCCGCCCGACCAGTGGTTCGATGGTGCGTCGCGACGACTTGATCAGCGTTGTTCTAGATGGATCGCGCGAGCGAATCGGCGAGGCCGGCGTAGCCGCCGGGCGTCAGCTCGAGCAGGCGCTGGCGTACGTCTTCAGGCAGGTCGAGCGTGCCGATGAACTCGCGCATCGATTCGCGCGTGATGCCTTGCCCGCGCGTGAGTGCCTTGAGTTGCTCGTACGGATTCGGCAGGCCATGGCGGCGCATGACGGTCTGCACGGCTTCGGCCAGCACTTCCCAGCTCGCATCGAGATCGGCATCGAGGCGCTTCGTGTCGATCTGCAGTTTGCCGACGCCTTTGGCGAGGGAATCGAGGGCGACCTGGGTATGCCCGAATGCGGTGCCCAGCGCGCGCAGCACGGTCGAATCGGTGAGGTCGCGCTGCCAGCGGCTGATCGGCAGTTTCGCGCTGAAATGTTCGAACAACGCATTGGCGATGCCGAAGTTGCCTTCGGCGTTCTCGAAATCGATCGGGTTGACCTTGT
>JBEBXZ010000279.1:0-4145 GCA_040391335.1 Dokdonella fugitiva
GGTGCCGATGATCCGCAGCACCGTCTTCATGTGGCGGAAACGCCAGAGCTGGAACGATTCCTCGATATCGACGAGCTTCTCGCACAGGTTGTAGGCCGGCCAGCACTCCTCGGAATGCTCGTAGATGTAGCGGAACACGTTGACGAGTTGCGCGTTGTGCCGATACGGCTGCGACCAGTCGCGGTCGAGGCATTCCGGCGGAATCGCATGGCCGAGCCTGGCCAGGTAACGCAGGAATTCGTCGTACAGGCTTGGCGATTCGAGCGCGGTTCGCAATTCCGACTGGCGCAGCGGATCGTGGTCGAACACGGCCAGCATGTCGGCATTCTTGTTGCCGAGCAGGAACTCGATCATGCGGTACTGATGCGACTGGAAACCCGAGGCCGGCCCGAGCACGTCGCGGAATTCCAGATACTCGCTCGGCGTCAGCGTCTCCAGGACGGCCCATTGCTCGAACAACTGGCGCTGGATCTGCTTGACCCGCGCGAGGATCTTCAGGCACGCGCCCACCTCGTCGGCGACGAGGCTCGACACCGCCGCGCGCAATTCGTGGATGACCAGTTTCATCCACAGTTCCGACACGTGGTGCTGCACGATGAACAGCATCTCGTCGTGATGCTGCGGATTGCTCAGCGGTTGTTGCGCAGACAGCAAGGTATCCAGTTGCAGGTAGCCGCCATAGGTCAGGCGATCGCGCAGATCGATCTCGATGCCCTGCTCGAGGTCGCGTCGGTTTTCCATGCACCGGCCCATGTGGCGAAGAAGGAACCGGCCACGCTACCCCAGGTGCGCGGCGATCGCCAGCCCCGCCCGGCAAGCCCTTGTTCCGATAGTTTTTGTTGCAACGATCCTTGCGCCGCGCCGCGCCGCTTGCTATCAATCACCGGCTCGTCGTGGTCAACGGCCACGATCGGCGCAGTAGCAAGCAGTCCGGCACTGGATCCGGAACCATCGCAGCTATGTTCGCGCCGTACCCCGCAGTTCCGTCGATGCAGAAGGACGGAATGCCACGGCGAAACGGCTCACCCAGGCCTGTATATGGCCGACATGCCCGCCAGATGGCAGCGTGTTCCAGTGGAGAATTCCTCGTGCCAACCGCCGCAACTTTCGAAATCGAATACCTCCAGTTCCTTGATGCCGATGGCAGTCTCGTGCGCAACGACCTGCCCGCCTTCGCGCGCGATACCAAGCAACTGGTCAAGCTCTACCAGGAGATGCTCATGGTGCGCATCTTCGATGGCAAGGCGATCGCCTTGCAGCGCACCGGCAAGCTCGGCACCTATGCGCCCTGCCTCGGCCACGAGGCGACCTATCTCGCGATCGGCAGCGCGATGCAGGAAGATGATGTCTTTGCGCCGAGCTATCGCGAATACGGCGTGCAGTTCCATCGCGGCGTGAAACCCCGCGAACTGCTGCTGTATTGGGGGGGCGACGAGCGCGGCAGCAATTTCTCCGGCCCGGCACACGATTTCCCGTGGTGCGTTCCGATCGGCACGCAATGCCTGCATGCGGCCGGCGCCGCGCTCGCCTTCAAGATCCGCAAGGAACCGCGCGTCGCCGTATGCACGATCGGCGATGGCGGTTCTTCCAAGGCCGATTTCAACAGTGCACTCAACGTCGCCGGCGCAATGAACCTGCCGCTGGTCGCCGTGATCGTCAACAACCAGTGGGCGATCTCGGTTCCGCGCAATGCGCAGACCGGCGCCAGGACACTCGCCCAGAAAGGCATCGCCGCCGGCCTCGAATGCCTGCAGGTCGACGGCAATGACCTGATCGCGATGCGCGCTGCGATGGACTACGGCATCAAGCGTGCGCGCCACGGTCACGGCGGCATCTGCATCGAGGCCGTGACCTATCGCCTGTCCGACCACACGACCGCCGACGACGCGCGCCGCTATCGCCCCGAGCAGGAAGTGAAGGATGCGTGGCTGCGCGAACCGCTGCGTCGGCTCAAGACCTATCTGATGTCGCTCAACGCGTGGACCGAGGAAGAGGAAACCGCGTGGAAGGAGCAATGCGGCCGCTATGTCGATGCCGAAGTGAACGCCTATCTCGAAACGAAGATGCCCCCGGTCGAATCGATGTTCGACTTCACGTATGCGGAACTGCCGCCCGATCTCGTGGCACAACGCAGCGAAGTGCTGGCCGCCGAGCAGGCGAAGTCGGCCGATCGCAGCGCTGCGGCGCACTGACGCCACCCGATCCGGCCCGGCCGCATCGCCGATCCGCTGATGGATCCGTGCGATCCAGCCGCCCACCACGACTCAATGGAATAGAAAGCGCATCCCATGGCACAAATCACCTTGATCGAAGCAGTGACCCAGGCGCTCGCCTGGGAAATGAAGCACGACCCGAGCGTCGTCGTGCTCGGCGAGGACGTTGGCATCAACGGTGGCGTGTTCCGCGCCACCATCGGCCTGCTTGAACAATTCGGCGCCGATCGCGTGATCGATACGCCGCTCGACGAAACGACGATCGCCGGCATTACCGTCGGCCTCGCCGCACAAGGCATGAAACCGGTCGCCGAAGCGCAGTTCGAAGGCTTCATCTACGGCATGCTCGAGCAGATCATCTGCCATGCCGCACGCTTCAGGAACCGCACGCGTGGCCGCATGACGATACCCGCCGTCTGGTGCGCGCCGTGGGGCGGCGGCATCCGCGCGCCCGAACATCACTCGGAAGCCAACGAGGCGCTCTTCACCAACGTGCCGGGTTTGCGCGTCGTGCTGCCTTCATCGCCCGCGCGCGCATACGGCCTGCTGCTGGCCGCGATCCGCGATCCCGACCCGGTGATCTTCTTCGAACCGAAACGCATCTACCGCCAGTACAAGGAAGAAGTGCCCGACGATGGCGAAGCCTTGCCGCTCGACGTCTGCTTCGTCCTTCGCGATGGCAGCGACGTGACCCTGGTGACCTGGGGCGCGCAGGTCAAGGAAACGCTGGAAGCCGCCGACGCGCTCGCTGCCGAAGGGATCAGCGCCGAGGTCATCGACGTCGCCACGCTGAAGCCGCTCGATTTCGACACGATCCACGAATCGGTGAAGAAGACCGGGCGCTGCGTGATCGTGCACGAAGCGCCGCGCACCGCGGGCTTCGGCGCCGAGATCTCGGCACGGCTCGCCGAACACGCGATGTACGACCTCGTGGCACCGGTCGAACGCGTGACCGGGTTCGATACGCATATCCCGCTGTTCCGCCTTGAAATGAAGTACCTGCCGAGCGTCGAGAAGATCGTCGCGGCATCCAAACGCACCCTCGCCAACAGCTGACCGACGGAGTCGACGCATGAGTCAGAACAAGACCTTTCACCTGCCCGACCTCGGCGAAGGCCTGCCCGACGCCACGATCGTCGAATGGTTCGTCAAAGAGGGCGATGTCGCACGCCTCGACGAACCGCTGGTGTCGATGGAAACCGCCAAGGCGATCGTCGAAGTCCCCTCGCCGTATTCCGGCAAGGTGGTCCGCCAGTTCGGCGGCGCCGGTGACATCATCATCACCGGCGCGCCGCTGATCGAGATCGAGATCGACGCGAACCTGCCGCAACGCGCGGAAGCGGAATCGACCGGCCATCATCACGGCCCGCCGCCCGCAGCAACACCGGCTCCGGTCGCAGCCGCTGCACCCGCCCCAGCCGCTGAAAAGAGCACGGTCAGCGACGACGCCGCGCGCTCTGATTCGGGTACCGTCGTCGGCGCCATGCAGGCGGGCAATCACGTGCACGTCGAACAGGCCGCCAGTGTCGGTGGCGTCAAGGCCGTGCCCGCCGTGCGCGCGCTGGCGAAGAAGCTCGGTGTCGATCTCGCCCGCGTGCCGCCGAGCGGGGCCGATGGCGTCGTCACCCTGCAGGACGTGAAACAGGCCGCCGCCAACGGCACTGCGAAGATCGGCGCAGCCGCGCCTGTCGCGAGCACTCCAGCCCAGTCGTCGCCTGCGCAGGGCAGCGCGCCGACACCCGCCACGGCACACCGCGACGATACGCAACGCACCACGCTGTCGGCATCCGGCCAGCCGATGCGCACCTCGCCACCGAGTGCCGGCGTGTTCGGCCAGCCGGAACAGCTCAAGGGCGTTCGCCGCAACATGGCGCGCGTGATGGCGGATGCGCACAGCAAGGTCGTGCCGACCACGCTCAGCGACGACGCCGA
>JBEBXZ010000280.1:0-4131 GCA_040391335.1 Dokdonella fugitiva
CCATGTGTGTCTCGCGACCAGCCCGCTGCATCGCGAGTACAAGCTGCAGATGAGCAGGCAGCAGGTCATCGATACCGCCGTGGCCGGCGTGCAACGCGCGGTGTCGCTTTGCGACGACGTCGAGTTTTCGGCGGAAGATGCGATCCGCACCGAACCCGAATACCTGGCCGAAGTATTTTCCGCGGTGATCGAGGCGGGTGCGCGAACGGTCAACGTGCCGGATACGGTCGGCTACACGACGCCGAGCGAGATTGCCGAACGCTTCGCCTGGTTGCGTGCGAACGTACGCGGCGCGGACAAGGTCATCTTCAGTTCGCACTGCCACGACGATCTCGGCATGGCGGTGGCCAACAGTCTCGCTGCCATCTCCGCGGGTGCGCGCCAGGTCGAATGCACGATCAACGGAATTGGCGAGCGCGCCGGCAATGCCGCGCTGGAAGAGATCGTCATGGCGCTGCGCGTGCGCAGTGAACGCTTCAGCGGCGTGACCACCGGCATTCGCAGCCAGCGCCTGCATGCAGCCGCGCGCCTGCTCGCGCAGATCACCGGCCAGCCGATCGCGCGCAACAAGGCGATCATCGGCGAGAACGCATTCGCCCACGAGTCCGGCATCCATCAGCACGGCATGCTCAAGCATCGCGGCACCTACGAAATCATGCGCGCGGAAGACGTCGGTGTCGCGAAGACGCAGCTCGTCCTCGGCAAGCACAGCGGACGGCATGCCTTGCGCGAACGGCTGGTCACGCTCGGTCATGAACTCGACGATGCAGGACTCGACGAGGTGTTCCGCAACTTCAAGAAACTCGCCGACCGCAAGCGCGAAGTGGTCGATGCCGATATCGAGGCGCTGGCCCTGGGCCGTGATCCGGATGCCGCGGGGCCCTGGCACCTGACTCATCTGCACGCGACCAGCCACATCGGCGCCAATGCGTCGGCTTCGGTGCGCCTGAGTCATGACGATGGCCGTGAAGTGAGTGAAGCGGCGATTGGCGACGGCCCGGTCGATGCGGCTCTTCGCGCGGTTTCGCGCGCGGTCGGCCACCCGTTTGCGGTCAACGAATTCCAGATCCGCGCCCTGAGCGAAGGCGGTGACGCTCAGGGTCAGGCCGCGATCAGTGTCCAGCATGCGGGACGTGAGTTGCGCGGGCAGGCGGTATCGACCGATATCGTCGAAGCCGCCGCGCTCGCCGTATTGCAGATCGCGAACCGGATCGAACGCATTTCCATCGCGGCTCCATCCACTCGAACAGCCATCGCCCTTTGAGGAACCACCGATGACCCAACCCAACCTGATCTGGCACAACGGCCGCCTCAAACCCTGGCCCGAGGCGACGGTGCATGTCAGCGCGCATGCGCTGCACTACGGATCGTCCGTGTTTGAAGGCGAGCGCGTGTACGCGACGCCACGAGGTCCCGTGTATTTCCGGCTCGCCGAGCACACGCGGCGGTTGTTCGAGTCCGCGAAGATCTACGAGATCGACATCGGCTACAGCGAAGACGAAATCAACCGGGCCTGCCTCGATCTGATCGCGGCGAACGGCATGCAGTCGGCCTACGTGCGCCCGATCGTGTTTCGCGGAGCAGGCGGGCTGGGTGTGTTGCCGAAACCCGGTGCGCCGGTCGATGTGTCGATCATGGCGCTCGACTGGGGCGCCTATCTCGGCGATGCGATCGAGCACGGCGCCGATGTCTGTGTTTCCTCATGGAATCGGCCCGCGCCGAACACGTTCCCGAGCTGGGCCAAGGCGGGCGGCAATTATCTTTCCAGCCAGTTGATCGGTTTCGAGGCGCAGCGCGGAGGCTATGACGAGGGTATTGCGCTGGGCACCAATGGCCTGCTCAGCGAAGGTGCGGGCGAGAACCTGTTTCTCGTGCGTCGCGGCATCATTTTCACCCCATCGAGCAGCGCCGGCATCCTCGCTGGGATCACGCGCGATACGGTGATCACGCTGGCGAAAGAGCTCGGCTATACGGTCGAGGAACGCGATCTGCCGCGTGAGGCCTTGTACACGTCCGAAGAAATATTCATGACGGGAACCGCCGCCGAAATCACGCCGGTTCGTTCGGTCGATCGCAAGGCCGTGGGTGCAGGCAAGCCGGGGCCGGTGACCAGGGCGTTGCAGAAAGCCTTCTTCGGATTGTTCGACGGCGCTACCGCGGACAGGCATGGATGGCTGACGCCGGTTCCGCAAGCCAGCCAGACGACGCTTCGTGAACAGGAAACGGTGGCGGCATGAGCGCAAGAACCATCGTCGACAAGATATGGGATGCGCATCAGGTCCGCGCGGAAACGCCCGAGACGCCGGGCATCCTGTACATCGACCTGCATCTGATCCACGAAGTCACGACGCCGCAGGCCTTCACGGAACTGCGCGAGCGCGGGCTGCGCGTGCGACGTCCCGAGCGCGTTCTCGCCACGCTCGACCACTCGACGCCGACCTTGCCGGCCGATGCGCATGGCCGGCGTCCGTATGCGACGAAGGAGGCCGAGCACCAGGTCGAGCAGCTCGAATCGAACTGTCGCGAATTCGGCATCGAACTGAACGGCTGGGACAGCGACCACCGCGGCATCGTGCACGTCATCGGCCCCGAAGATGGCGCGACGCAGCCGGGCATGACGATCGTCTGCGGTGACAGCCATACCTCGACGCATGGCGCGTTCGGCGCGCTCGCGTTCGGCATCGGCACGACCGAAGTCGGCCACGTCCTCGCGACGCAATGCCTGCTGCAGCGCAAGCCGAAAACCCTTGCGATCAACGTCGATGGACGCCTGCGCCCGGGCGTCAGCGCGAAGGACCTGATCCTGCACGTGATCGGCGTGATCGGCGTCGGTGGCGGCACCGGCTACGTGCTCGAGTATCGCGGCAGCGCGATCGAGGCCTTGTCGATGGAGGAGCGCATGACGGTGTGCAACATGTCGATCGAAGCCGGCGCACGCGCCGGCCTGATTGCGCCCGACGAAACGACTTATGCGTGGCTGAAAGGGCGTCCGCGCGCGCCACGGGGCGAAGACTGGGAACGCGCCGTCGCGGCGTGGCGCACATTGCCGAGCGATGCCGGCGCGCGCTACGACGCCGAAGTGCATGTCGATGCGGCTTCCATCACGCCGACGATCACCTACGGCACGCATCCGGGCCTGGTCACGCCGATCAGCGCGGCGATTCCGCATGCGCGCGATGCGCAGGAAGCGAAGGCGCTCGGCTACATGGGATTCACCGGCGGGCAGGCCTTGATCGATGAAAAGGTCGACGTCGTTTTCATCGGCAGTTGCACCAATTCACGGCTTTCCGATCTGCGCGAGGCGGCGGATGTCCTGCGCGGTCGTCAGGTCGCCGATGGCGTGCGTATGCTGGTCGTTCCGGGTTCGGTGCTGATCAAGCGCGAGGCCGAAGCCGAGGGGCTCGATGCGGTTTTCCGCGCGGCGGGTGCCGAATGGCGCGAGGCCGGTTGTTCGATGTGCATCGGCATGAACGGCGACATCGCGCAGCCCGGGCAACTCGTCGTTTCGACGAGCAACCGCAACTTCGAAGGGCGCCAGGGACCGGGCGTGCGTACGGTGCTGGCCAGTCCGCTGGTCGCCGCCGTTGCCGCGGTCCACGGCCGCATCACCGATCCTTCGGCGTACCTGGAGCATGCCGCATGAAGCCCCTGACTGAAGTGCGCTCGCGAACCGCGACGTTGCCGTTCGAGAACATCGATACCGATCGCATCATTCCCGCACGCTTCCTGACCACGACCGAACGCGCCGGCCTCGGCGTCTACGCGTTCAATGACTGGCGCTACGCAGCGGATGGCAGCGACAACGCCGATTTCCCGTTGAACCGGCCTGAGGCGAAAGGCTGTGCGATCGTGGTCGCCGGTCGCAATTTCGGCTGTGGATCCTCGCGCGAGCACGCGCCCTGGGCCTTGCTGGATTACGGAATCCAGGCCGTGATTTCCTCGGAGATCGCCGACATCTTCCGCAGCAATGCGCTGAAGAACGGTTTGCTGGCGATCGTTCTCGGCGAAGCCGAGCACGCGGAACTGCTCGCCAGTCCGGGCATCGAGCTGAGCATCGATATCGCCTCGCGCACGATCCGCCTGCCGGACGGACGCGAATTCGCCTTCGCGCTGGATGGCTTCGCGCGCCAC
>JBEBXZ010000281.1:0-4127 GCA_040391335.1 Dokdonella fugitiva
CACCGTTGACGTCAGCGTCGAAAGCTGCGGCGAGATCAACATCAGCGTGCACCCGGATGCGGCCAGCGGCCTGCAGCCTCTCACCCAGCGTCTCGTGCCGGGGCAGTCGCTCGCCTCGGGCGTCGAGCAGAAAGGCCCGAAGTGCGTGTACCAGAAGAAATTCACGAGCTGCCCGGCCGGCACGACCGCCGGTCCCCAGCCGCGCAGTTGCGTCCTCAGCGGTTCGATCACCAGCAACTTGACGCTTACCAATGACACGACCTGGATCCTCAACGGGCTGGTGCGCGTCGGTGGCGACAACACGAACAGGACGGTACTCACGATCGAGCCGGGCACGTTGCTGACCGGCAACGGTGCGACCTCCGATTACCTGTATGTCCAGCCGGGTTCGCGCATCATCGCCGACGGCAAGGCCTATGCGCCGATCATCTTCACCAGCCCGGACGATGGCATTCCCGGCGATCGCGCGCCGGCTCCGAAGGACTGGGGTGGCGTCGTGCTGTCCGGCAACGCGCCGAACAACAAATGTCCGGCTGCGCCGTTCGATTGCCGCAGCGAATTCGATCCGAACCTGCGCTACGGCGGCAACGATCCGCACGACAGCTCGGGCATCCTGCGCTACGTGCAGGTGCGCTACAGCGGCTACGTGTTCACCGAAGGCCGCGAGGTCAATGCATTCACGTTCCAGTCGGTCGGCGACGGCACGGTACTCGAGTACCTGCAGGCCTACCGCGGCGGTGACGATGGTTTTGAATGGTTTGGCGGTACGGCGAATGCGCGTTACCTCGTGGTGACCGAAGGCGGCGACGATTCGTTCGACTGGGATGAAGGCTGGAGCGGAAAGGTGCAATTTGCATACTCGAAGGCAGGAAGCGGCCTTGGCGAGGACAACGGCTTCGAGTCCTCGAATCAGGCGCAGAATCAGGATGCCGCACCCCGCGCGCAGCCCACCTTCGCCAATTTCACGTTTCTCGGCAGCGCGACCGCAGGCGACGGCATCCACCTCAAGGAAGGCACGGGCGGTCACCTGATCAACGGCATCGTGCGCGGCTACGACAAGGCCGGAAAGGCCTGCCTCAGCATCTTCGGCAATCCGACCTATGCCGCGGCCGGCACGCCGGCAGCCCTGAGCGGCACGCTGACCGTCGACCACGTGTTCCTCAACTGTGCGACGAGCTTCAACCAGGATGCCGCGGCACCGTGGACGGCCGAGGCGTTCTTCAAGGCCCAGGCCGGCAACTCGGTCGCCGATGCGCAACTCGTCGGCGCGCTGCCAGCGGCGGCGTCGCCGGTGCGTACGGGCGGACGTCTGGTGCCTGACGCATTCTTCGCGCCGGCGCCGTACGCGGGCGCGTTCAGCGGTCCGTCCGACGACTGGACGCAGGCCTGGACCTACCTCGCCCATTGATCCACTGATGCAGGGATGAGGCAGGCTGCATCGGGCTCCTTCCCGGGAGCGATGCAAGGAACCTGCGCCGCTGTACGCGGCGCAGGTTTTCTGCGTTCTTCGCCAGCAAGGCTCGGCGACCGGGGAATGCGCGTGCCGCACCAGCATCGTTAGGGCCCACCACGCAGGAATCATTGGATGTGTAGCTGGGTCGACTTCAGGAAGCCGCCGGGATTCTTTGCGGCAAGAGTTCAGTAGCGCCGCTATGAGCGGTCCCTGTCGCGCGGTCTGCGGGCATCCTGCACGACCCGTCCGGGACACGATCACGCTGATGCGTCCATCCTGAATGAAGCGGGTAAGGTAGGATCTGCTCGACCTGAATGTTATAGACGATTTCGAGCCGCGCGATGCGCTGTTGGAAGAAGAAAACGCCTTCTCGAAAAAGTTGGGGACCTCTCTCCGCGAAGCGACCTAGGTGCAGTCCGCCATGTAAATTGCCCGTGGCTGATTGCGCGATTAGCCATGTTATCCACCACTATGCATTGGGCAAAAATGGATTGATGAAGATCCACTATTGCACGCGTTCAAAGATTGATCATCGTCAGTTCGCTGTCGTTGTACCGTTTGCCTTCGACGGCGTTTTCCGGCACGGCACTTCCGATCGCCAGGATGTCGGCGGGCGTCAACGAGATCTCGGCAGACTCGATGTTCTCCTCCAGTCGCGTGCGCCTGCGAGTGCCGGGAATCGGAACGATCCAAGGCTTCTTCGCGAGGAGCCACGCGAGTGCCAACTGTCCAGCCGTTGCGTTCTTGCTCGCAGCGACCTCTTTGAGTGCGTCGAGCAGAGAAAGGTTCTTCTGCAAGGCCACGGCCTGAAAGCGTGGATTGCTGCTACGGAAATCACCAACAGCGAACGTACTGTCCGCCGTAAACGCACCGGCGAGAAAGCCACGGCCGAGTGGACTGTAAGGAACGAACCCGATTCCAAGTTCCTCCAGGAGGGGTAGGACTTCCAGTTCGGGGTCGCGGGACCACAGCGAGTATTCGCTTTGCACGGCCGCCACAGGGTGTACGGCATGTGCCTTGCGGATGGTGGAAGCGCTCGCCTCCGACAGGCCGAAATGCTTGACCTTGCCGGCCTTGACGAGATCGGCAACGGCACCGGCAACGTCTTCGATCGGAACCGAAGGATCGACGCGGTGCTGGTAGAACAGGTCGATGTGATCGGTCCTCAACCGCTTGAGCGCAGCATCGGCAACCGCCTTGATGTGATCGGGACGGCTGTTCACGCCGATCGGGCGCGGCCCGCCTTGCGGGTCGAGTTCAAAACCGAACTTGGTCGCGATCACCACCTTGTCGCGCAACGGAGCCAGTGCCTCGCCCACCAGTTCTTCATTGACCCATGGGCCATAGACTTCGGCGGTGTCGAAGAAGGTGACGCCAAGCTCGACAGCATTGCGCAGGAGCCGAATCATTTCAGTGCGGTCACCCGCCGCGCCGTAGGCCCAGCTCATCCCCATGCAGCCAAGTCCGAGGCTCGAAACTTCGAGCCCGCCACTTCCAAGTTTGCGTGTTTTCATGATGATCTTTCTCCTAGGTAGGTCAGACGGATTCCATCTGCTTGATCTGCGCAGCGCGGCCCTGCAACCACCAGGCAACCTGTGTCGGCCACGATCCGAAGAGATTCTTTGGATCGGCTGCGCCGAGGTGCGCTTCAGCGTGCAGTGGGAAGTTGGGATCGACCAGCGCTTCACGGCCGATTGCCACGAGGTCTGCCTGGCCGTTCGCCACGATCGCTTCGACCTGTTGAGCATCGACGATCAGACCCACCGCGGTGGTGCCGACACCCGCTTCGCTGCGCACCTTTTGGGCATTGGGAACCTGATAGCCATAGCTCGACGGATACTCGTAGCGAGGCGCGATGCCCCCCGACGAACAATCGACGATATCTACGCCAAGCGCCTTGAGACGGCGAGCGAAGACGACCGTATCATCGATCGACATGCCCTCGCGAAGGCCATCGACGGCCGAGACCCGCACGAACAGCGGCTTGTCTTCGGGCCAGGCTGCTCGCACCGCCTGCACGACTTCAAGGGGAAAACGCATCCGCCCCTCAAGGTCGCCGCCAAACTCGTCGGTCCGGTCATTCGTTACCGGCGACAGGAAGCTATTCAGTAGGAAGCCATGCGCACAGTGCACCTCGACCACGTCGAAGCCAGCCGCATCCGCGCGCCGCGCCGCGTTGACGAAGGCATCCTTGACTTCCGTCATGGCCTCGCGCGTCAGCGCTGTGGGTTTGAGCCATCCGTCGGCATAGGGCTTGTCCGAGGCGGACACCACCGGCCACGGCTTCTCGCCGCGTTGAAAGTCGGCGTCAACCAGCGCGCCATTGCCCTCCCAAGGCCGCTGCATGGCCGCCTTGGAGCCGGCATGGGCAATCTGGATACCGGTGACGGCGCCGTACATCTTGGGAGCGCTCGCGACCCGCGCAAGGCCGGGAATATGGTCATCCGACCAGATTCCGAGATCGCCGTGGGTGATACGGCCCTCGGGCACGACGCCAGACGCCTCGACGATGACGAGGCCAAAGCCCCCCATTGCGAATCGACCGAGGTGGATCAGGTGATGATCGTTGACGTACCCGTCCTGCGCCGAATATTGGCACATGGGCGCAACGACCAGACGGTTGCGCAGCGTGATGCCACGCAACGCAACAGGTTCAAAAAGCTTCATTTCGTAT
>JBEBXZ010000282.1:0-4123 GCA_040391335.1 Dokdonella fugitiva
GAGCATCAGGCATGGCAGGACGAGGAAGAACCAAACCAGCCGGATCGGCGTCTTGCCGAAATGCCCCATGTCCGAATACAGGGCTTCGGCACCGGTGATGGCGAGCACGACCGCGCCCATCGCGAAGATCGCGAACTTGCCGTTGTGCACGAAGAACAGGATTGCATGATGCGGACTGAGCGAAGTCAGCACATGCGGCTCGTTGAGGATGCCCTTCACGCCCAGCGCGCCGAGCGTCAGGAACCAGAGCAGCGTCACCGGCGCAAACAGGGGGCCGACCCTGCTCGTGCCGTGCTTCTGGATCGCGAAAACCCCAAGCAGGATGATGACGGTCAGCGGCACGACGAAACGATGCAGCGACGGCGCAACGAATTCGATGCCCTCGACCGCCGAAAGCACCGAGATGGCCGGTGTCACCACGCCGTCACCGAAGAACAGGGCCGCACCGAGCAGGCCGATGACCATCAACAGCCAGCGCGTGCGCGTGCTGCGCACGCCGCGCTGCGCCAGCGCCATCAGCGCCATGATGCCGCCTTCGCCCTTGTTGTCGGCGCGCAGGATGAAGGTCGCGTACTTGACCGAGACCACCATGATCAACGACCAGAAAATCAGCGAAAGAACGCCAAGCACGTTCTCGCGACCGACCTGCACGCCGTGCTGGCCGAAGGCTTCGCGGAACGCGTACAGGGGACTCGTGCCGATATCCCCATAGACCACGCCGACAGCACCAAAGCACAAGGCGGCGAGACGACGACGACGGCTGCTGTTGACAGTGCCTGGGTTACTCATTTCGGCTGAACGTCCCTGAGACGAAAGCGCTTGAAGAACGAAAACCACGGGCGATGCTGCGAGCAGGCACGGGCGCATCGCCCGCGTGCGGCCAGTGCGAAAATGGCATGTTGCAAAATAGAAGATTCAACGCAGCGCAGCCTTGAGCGCCTTGCGGATGATGTCCTCGGCAGAGTCGCCGGGTGCGCCCGCATCCTTCACCAGGCGCGCGACTTCATTCGGCTTGTAGCCGAGTGATTGCAGCGCGATGCTCGCTTCGCTGAGCGGATCCTTGGGCAGGTTGCCGAAGGCCGCAGCCGAAGGCATGCCGACCATGCCATCCACGCGGTCACGCAGTTCGACGATCATGCGTTCGGCGGTCTTCTTGCCGATGCCCGGAATGCGCGTCAGCGCGGCGATGTCGCCGGTCTGCACGAAGCGCGCGAAATCATCGGCGGAAACGCCGGACAAAACCGCCAGTGCGATCTTCGCGCCGATGCCGCTGACCTTCTGCACGCCACGGAACAGGCTGCGCTCGCCCTCGGTCAGGAATCCGTACAAGGCAACCGAATCCTCCTTGACCGCATAGTGCGTGGAGAGGATCACCTCGCGACCGATCTCGGGCAGATCGTAGATCGTCGACATCGGTGCCTCGAGTTCGTAACCGACGCCACCGACATCCACCATGATCCATGGCGGATGCTTGGCCAGCAGGATGCCTTTCAGTCTTCCGATCATCGACGCCTTCTCCATGCCGTACGTGGGATGCCGAGCCGCTCGATGCTCGATCGCGTATGCGCATGGGTCAGCGCGATCGCGAGCGCATCGGCCGCATCGGCCTGCAGTTTTCCAGGAATGCCAAGCAGGATTCCGACCATGTGCTGCACCTGGGTCTTTTCCGCACCACCGCCGCCGACCACGGCCTGCTTGATCTCTTTCGGCGCGTACTCGGCCAGAGCGAGCCCTTTGTTGACGACCGCGCAGATCGCCGCGCCGCGCGCCTGTCCGAGCTTGAGCGCAGAATCCGGATTGCGCGCCATGAACACGCGCTCGATCGCGACTTCCGCCGGCCCGTGCGCGTCGATGATCGCGCCGATCTCGTCGAAGATCTGCTTGAGCCGCAAGTGGAAGGTGTCGTTGCCGAGCAGGTTCACCGCCGCATGGAAAACATGGCGCGAGCGACCATCCTCGGCCACGTCGATGATGCCGATGCCGGTGCGCTGGCTGCCAGGATCGATGCCGAGGATGCGGATCATCGCGTGCGCCAGTCCGGGAAACAGGCCGTCATCGCTGCGCACGTACGGATCGGAATCAGCAACAAGCCCATGTCCTCGCGCGCCGCCTTCGGATGCGCATCATAGGCCGATCCCGTTTCCGCGGCAGCGCGCACGAGACGCGCACCCGGCGAAACAGGCAAGCGTGCATCGATCTTCATTGCGGCGAACGTGCCTCCGCGGGAAAGCGTCCGCTGCGCAGGAAACCAGCGACGAGGCCGGCGACTTGCGGCGAAAACGCAAGTCCGGAATGCGTGGCATCCACCACGCGATGATCGCTGATGCCCGCAAGATGCGTCTCGACCACGCTGACCGTTCCGTCGTGCGGACGTTCGAGCTTGCCGACCAGACCGCCGAGGCCGATCGGCTTGTTGCCGGCGATGACTCCGACCGCACGATTCCCATACCACTGGCTGAAACCTTCGCGCAGGATCGACAAGCTGTGCCCCATCACCCAACTGCCGCCGGGAATGACGCCCATTCTCCGGGCCGCGGCGCTGCCCTTGAGCGGGGAGCCGAGACAGACGATGCGTCCCTCCGGCAGATCATCCATCGTCTGCGCGACGTGCATCGCGAGCATGCCGCCAAGGCTGTGCCCGACCACGTGCACGCGCGGGTGCGAACCGGCGCGCCAATGGCTGGCGAGATGCGTGGCCGAGGCATCCCAACTTCCGGTCACGCTCGCGTAGTCGAGCGTCTCGACGGAAAAGCCTTCGCCGCGCAGGCGCCGCGCCAGCGGTGCCAGCGTGATGCCGCGCATCCAGATTCCGTGCAGCAGGATGACGTGATCTTGCATGTGCGGTCCGCCGCGCAGCGCGAGTGGCTACGCTTGGTCTCAGCCCTTGACCGGCTCGATCACCTGCACGTGCAGTTCGCGCAGCTGCACGGCGGGGATCGGCGAAGGTGCCGAGGTCATCAGGTCCTGCGCACTCGCCGTCTTCGGGAAAGCGATCACGTCGCGGATCGATTCGGTGCCGGCCATGAGGGCGGCGATACGATCGATGCCGAACGCAATACCACCGTGCGGCGGCGCACCGTAGCGCAGCGCTTCGAGCAGGAAGCCGAACTTCCCTTCCGCTTCCTCCTTGCCGATGCCGAGCAGCTCGAACACCGCGCTCTGCATGTCGGTACGATGGATGCGGATCGATCCGCCGCCGATCTCGTTGCCGTTGAGCACCATGTCGTAGCCGCGCGACACCGCATTCGCCGCGTTCGCCTGCAGATCGGAAACATCATCGATCTTCGGCGCGGTGAACGGATGATGCAGGGCGACGAAACGCCTGGCCTCGGCGTCGTATTCGAACATCGGGAAATCGACCACCCACAGCGGTTTCCAGTTGTCCTGCACCAGCCCGAGATCGCGCGCGACCTTCAGGCGCAAGGCGCCAAGGATGTCGGAAACCGTCTTGTAGGCACCCGCGCCAAACAGCACGAGATCGCCGCTCTGCGCGGCGGTCGCCTTGAGCACGCCATCCAGCGCGGCATCGTCGAGGAACTTCGCGACCGGCGAATTGATGCCTTCGCGGCCCTTGGCCAGGTCATCGATGCGCAACCAGGCCAGGCCCTTTGCGCCGTACTTCGCGGCATGCACGCCGAGTTCGTCGATCTGCTTGCGCGTGAACTTCGCGCCACCCGGCACACGCAGGGCGGCGACGCGTCCGGCCGGATCATTCGCCGGATCACTGAACACCTTGAACTCGACGTGGCGCACGTGCTCGGCGACGTCGACCAGTTCCAGGTCGATGCGCAGGTCCGGCTTGTCCGAACCGTAGCGCGCCATCGCCTCGGCATAGGTCATGCGCGGGAACGGGCCGCCAAGATCGACGTCCGACACCTCCTTGAAGATGTGTCGGATCATCGCCTCGACCGCGTCCTGCACGTCACGCTCCTCGACGAACGCGAATTCCATGTCGAGCTGGGTGAATTCGGGCTGGCGATCCGCGCGCAGATCCTCGTCGCGGAAGCAACGTGCGATCTGGTAGTAACGGTCGAAGCCGGCCACCATCAGCATCTGCTTGAACAACTGCGGCGACTGCGGCAGGGCGAAGAACTCGCCCGGATGCACGCGGCTCGGCACCAGG
>JBEBXZ010000283.1:0-4093 GCA_040391335.1 Dokdonella fugitiva
TCGTCGATGAGCGCCCGCACGACCTTCGCTGCGCGGCGCTGCGAGAGATCGCGGTTGTAGCCGGCGCTGCCTTCGTTGTCGGTATGGCCGACCACGGCGAGGCGGAGATCCGGTTCGCTGCGCAGCAGGTTGCCGATCTCGGCGAGCGTCTCGCGCGAGTCCTCGCGAACGGTGTCCTTGTCGAAGTCGAAATGGATGCCGTAGAGATTGACGCGACCGCTGTCGGCAATGCTTTTCTTCATCGCATCGGCGCCAATGAAGCCAATCTTGCCGCTGTCCATTTCCTTCGTTTCGATCACGCGCATGAAGGCGTAGTTGCCGCGCCGGTGCTCGGAAAAGGAAATGCTCACGTAGACCGCGCCTTCCGCGCGATCCAGCTTGGCCAGGAGGTAGCGCGCGTTGGTGTCGAAATAGTTGCGCACGTAGTCGCCATCCAGGCGCGGCAGTTCGGGGTTGGCATCGAGCGCCAGGGCGAACGAGTAGGGCGCCGTATCCTGGACGCGGCCTTCGCGGGCGATGTAGCAGGAGCCGTTGCTCGTCGCGCAGGTGAACAGCGTGCGGAATCCCTTGCTCTCGAGGCTGGACTGGTAGTTGCGCAGCACCTCGAGGGTCGAACGCTCAGCCGGCAACCTGTAATAGAGCAGGCTGATCTTGCCTTCCAGTCGCAACCAGCCCGGCGCGCCGATTCCGCGCGTGTTGCCGATCGGTCCGTTCATGATTTCCACTTCGTCGAACTCGGCAACCTGCCTGCCGACCTGCTCGGAGCCTTCATAGCGCCCGACCAGCGGATGATCGACGCCGGGTGCGGCGGGCAGCGCAGCGCACCAGGTCGTCAGCAGGAGCAGGAGAGGCGCAAGAATCCGTGTTTTTCGATTCGCAATCATGGATCGATCCTCGGGGGCGATGCCGTTGCCGGCGGAAGGGGAGTGCCGCGCAAGCGCCGGCTCCGTCACGGGATACGGGAAATCCGCGGCAGATCGGACATGCGCGTATCCGCCAGACTCCAGGTTTCCATATCCCGATGGGTGCCTGCATGAGCGTTCCCGGTGCGGCGCGCGCCGCCTCGATCCGGGAATGCTTTCGGCATGGGCGATCATGGGTTGTCGAGCATGTCGAGCAGCGGAATCAGCGATTGCAGGTAGGCTTCGCCACCTTTGCCCATGGCTCCGAAAATGGTTTTCGCCTTTGCGAGCTCGGTGCGTGCCGGCGTCCCGCTTCCCTCGATGAGGTAGGCATGGGCGAGGGCGCGACGACCGAGGCCGGTGAACGGATCGTTGGCGCCATACTGCTCGTTGGCGATACGCACCGCATCCTTCGCCATGGGAAGCGCCGCGGCGAGGTTTCCCTGCTCGGCGTACGCCTCGGCCAGGTTGATGCGCGTCATCATGGTCGAACGCCCGGCTTCGCCGCTGCCTTCGATGGCCATGCCATAAGAGTCCTCGAGCAGACTGACGGCTTCCGCGAGTTGCGTCTTGCGCGCATCTTCGCCGCTGTGCTGGGCCTGGCGCAGCAGGACGAGGGCGAGATTGTTCTGCGATGCCGCCAGTTCCGGCGATCGTCCATAGAGCTCGCGACGCAATTCCACGATCTTGCGGAAATCGTTCGCCGCATTGTCGTAGTGGCCGAGCTGCATCTCGGCCACGCCACGATTGTTGCGCGCCGCCAACGCGGCGACATTGCCGCTTGTCCCGCGCAACTCGAATATCGCAATCGCTTCGTCCGCCCGTTGCGCAGCCTCCCCAAAGCGCCCGGCCTGGGCGAGGGCCAGCGACAATGCGTTGAGCGCGGCGCCGACTTCACGTTCGTTGTTGCCGATCTGCGCACGTCGCGCGGCAAGCGCGTGTTCGAGGGTTTCGATGGCCTTCCCGACGTGTCCTTCCGCGCGTTCGAGCTGGGCCTGGGTCGTGCGGCTCTCGCTGAGCATTGCCGCGTGGCGCAGGGGCTCCTTGTTCCACCAGCTCTGCGCGGCGTCCAGCAAGGTGCGAGCGCGCCTGGCGTTGCCGCGTGCGTATTCGACCTGCGCGAGGTTGTACTGCGCGTCGGCGAGCGAGGCGGGATTGTTCTCCACGCTTGGCCAGTTGATCACGCCTTCGAGCAGCGGCGCCGCACCATCGACGTCACCGAGCTGCATGTAGAGTTCGGCCAGGCTGACCGCCGTCTCCTGTCCGATCTCCGGACGATCCTTGAACTCGATGAAAATCTGGTCGGCGCCCTGCTTGAGCACGTCGCGCGCGCTCAGGCTGGCGGTGCCGCGCTGCTCGCCGGCATTGCGGAACATCAGCATCACGTATTCGCGTATGGCGTTCACGCGGGCGGTTTCGGCGACCGCGGCTTCGCGCTGCAGGTGTTCGTGATGCGCGCTGCGCAGGGCCAGCACGCTGGTCGCGACCAGCCCGATTGCGAGCGCGCTGGCGATGCCGACCGCGAAGCGGTTGCGCTGGACGAACTTGCCGAGGCGATACCCAAAACGGTTTCCCGATATCTGCACGGGCGCCCCATCGAGCCAGCGCGAAAGATCGTTGGCGAACGCATCGGCCGTGGGATAGCGGCGTTCGGGCTCCTTGGCCAGGGCCTTCTCGACAATGCGCGAAAGATCGCCGCGTACCGTGGTCCGGTAGCTGCGCCCGGTGGTCTGGCGGGCGGCGAGGCGGGTGGCCTTGTGCTCCGCGTCATGGCTGCGCGTGGCGTTGTCCGCCCCTCGTGTATTGGGTGATCGTTCGATCGCGCCGAGCAGGGATTCCGGCAGGACTCCACGCACGATCTGTTCGCACGCGGCGATGTTGTTGCGGTCGAGCGCATACGGTCCCACCCCTGCGATCAACTCGTACAGGATGACACCGAGCGAATAGACATCCGAACTGACGCCGGCAGTGGTGCCTGCGAACTGTTCCGGCGCGGCGTACTCGGGCGTGAGGGCATATCCGGAGCCGGCCATGGTCATCGTCGTCTGCTCCGCATCGGTGTCGCCGCCAACCAGCCGGGCGATGCCGAAATCCAGCAGGTGCACATTCGCCGTGGCATCGACGAGGATGTTTCCGGGCTTCAGGTCGCGATGCACGATGAGCTGTGTATGCGCATATTGCACGGCGGTGCAGACGTCGATCATGAGCCGCACGCGAGCACGGATATCGAGA
This sequence comes from Dokdonella fugitiva, assembly GCA_040391335.1. Taxonomy (GTDB): domain Bacteria; phylum Pseudomonadota; class Gammaproteobacteria; order Xanthomonadales; family Rhodanobacteraceae; genus Dokdonella; species Dokdonella fugitiva_A. Next base: position 3,135 of record JBEBXZ010000283.1, read on the forward strand.
CGTTGCGCGTCGCACCAGCGCGAGATCGAATCGCCATCGACGAATTCGAGGGCGAACCACGGACGCCCGTCCGGTGCCACGCCGCCGTCGATGAAGCGTGCCAGGTTGGGATGCGAGAGCCGCGACAGGATGCGTCGCTCACGCAGGAAACGCGCCTGCACGTCGTCGAAGTCGAAGCCGCGCCGGATCAGCTTGATGGCGACCGTCTGCTCGAAGTCCGTTTCGTCGCGTTCGCCGCGGTAGACCACCCCCATGCCGCCGCGACCGATGCATTCGACGACGCGGAACGGGCCGAGTCGCTGGCCGATGAGGGCATCCACGATCTCTCCATCCTTGTCTGTCGCAGGGCTCTCCAGCCGGATCTCCGCGTCGGCGCCGGCGAGCAGCGAGTTCACGCGTGCGAGCAGGCCTGCGTCGTTCCCGCAATGATCCTCGATATGGCGCTCGCGTTCGGCGGCATCCAGGTCGAGCGCATCGCGCAGGATGCGCATGGCGCGGCGTTCCGTTTCGTTCACGACTGGTCCCCTGCGCTCGCGGTGTGATCGATGCCCGTGGGCTTGCGCCCAGGGCGAAAGTTATGCGTCGAGTCGTTGCCTGAGCCAGGCGCGCGCGGCGACCCAGTCGCGATGCGTGGTCCGTTCAGCGACACCGAGCAGGCCGGCAACTTCCGTGGTGGTGAGGCCGACGAAATAACGCAGCTCGACGACGCGCGCCATGCGCTCGTCGAAGGTTTCAAGGTCGTCGAGTGCTGCATTGAGCGCATCGATATCCGTGCCTTCGGGTATCGGCAGTTCCAGCGCCGCAGTGAAATCGTCGCGTTGCCATCCGCCACCGCGCTTCTCGGCATGTGCGGCGCGCGCCCGGTCGACCAGGATCTGGGGCATCATCCGTGCCGAGGCAGTGAACAGATGTGCCGTGCTCTCGAAATCGGCTGGTGGAGGATGGTGCAGACGCCGGAG
>JBEBXZ010000284.1:0-4084 GCA_040391335.1 Dokdonella fugitiva
TCGAGCAGGTCGCCGAGCGTGATGTCGATTTCGTTCCCGAGATCCTCTCGCCCCTGCTCGATTGCTATGCGCGCGCGCAGCGAATGCAGCGTGCGGAGGAATTCCTGCTTGCGATGACCGAGCGTTATCAGGGCGTGTCACCCGTACTCGCCCTGGCGAAACTCTATGCGCGTACGCAGGGCGAGCCTGTTGCGATCGAATTCCTGACCCGCCAGTTGCGCCAGCGTCCTTCCGTACGTGCATTGATGGCTCTTATCGACGTCAATCTTCACAACGCCCAAGGCGAGGTGCGCGAGAGTTTCCTGATCCAGCGCGACCTCACGCGCAAGCTGCTCGAAGGGCAGGCGATGTATCGCTGCACGCGCTGCGGCTTCGGAGCCAAGGCGCATCACTGGCAATGCCCGAGCTGCAAGAGCTGGAATTCGGTGCGTCCGATCCACGGCGTGGCTGGCGAGTAGGCACGCAGCCACATGCAGGCCTGGCCGATCTCAGCGTGGTGGATGGCTGCGCTGCTGGTGTTCGTGGTGTCGTCCGCCGTGACGGCATGGAGCCTCGCCTACGCGCGGCGGCGCAATCTGCTCGATCACCCGGGGCAGCGACGCTCGCATTCGATGCCGACGCCGCGTGGTGGCGGTATCGGAATTGTTGTTGGTGTCCTGGTTGGAAATGCGGCTGTTTTCTTTGGCAGCATGCATTCTGATGCCTGGCAAATGCTGCCCTTGTCGGCGAGCGTATTGCTTGTCGCTGCCGTCGGCTGGATCGATGATCATCGTGGCCTCAGCGCAAAACTGCGCTTTGCCGTTCATTGCCTCGCCGCGATGGTTCTGCTGGGTTGGTTTCCCGTTGCAACCTGGTTGTTCAACGCGCGGTCTGACACAGGCGGCAATGAGCCTTGGTTTTTTCCATTCCTCATCCTGTCGATCGCCACCGTCTGGTCGATCAATCTGCACAACTTCATGGATGGCATCGACGGCTTGCTCGCCAGCCAGGCGCTGTTCGTCTTCGTTGCACTTGCGTTGTTGTGCGCGCAGGCAGGGTGCCTGGCGGAAGCGGGACAAATCGGCGTGTTTGCAGCCGCGACCCTGGGATTCCTGCCATTCAACTTTCCGCGCGCGCGCATCTTCATGGGCGATGTCGGCAGCGGCGTGCTCGGCTCGCTCGTCATCATCGCCGTGATGTGGTCGATGCTGGTATCTCCGCTGGCGATGGCCAGTGGCCTGATCGCCTGTTCGGCGTTTGTCGTGGACGCCAGCGCCACGCTGTTGTCGCGCATGTTCAGCGGGCGCCGTTGGTATAGTGCGCACCGTGAACATCTCTACCAGTGGCTGGTGCGCAGTGGCTGGACGCATGCGCAGGTGACCGGGATGTACATGGGATGGAACCTGTTGCTGCCCGCGCCTGTCCTGTACTGGATCAATCGCGAACCAGCGATGCCGACTGACGGGTGGATGGCGACGTCCTGGTTCGTCGAGCAGGGCGTCGTCGAACTGGTTCTCGTCTACGCATTGGCGGCACTGGCGTGGATCATCGGCAAGCGGCATTGCCTGTACAAGATGCGACATCGATCCCGAGGTATTGGTGCTCAATAATTTCATCGCCAAGATCCACCCCCGCCTCGCGGTCGTCCTGCACGATCTGGCGATGGTGTGGATTGCGTGGACGGCGATCACTTCGTTCCGCTGGTCGTTCGAGGCCGCGCGTCCAGAGCTCGACATGTTCGGCCCCGAGGTGTGGCTCGTGCTCGCCGCGCAGGGCGTGATCTTCTGGTTGACCGGCTTGTACAAGGGGCTTTGGCGCTTCGCCAGCCTGCCGGATCTCTGGAACATCCTGCGTGCGGCCATGCTCGGTGCACTGGCGATCGCGGTGACCTTGTTCCTCTACAACCGGCTCGAGACGGTGCCGCGCACCGTGCTGATCGCCTATCCATTGGCGCTGGCCATCCTGCTCGGTCTGCCGCGACTCGGCTACCGCTACTGGAAGGACAGTCGTCTCGATTTCCTCTCGCGATCGCCGGCGCTGCGCGTGCTCGTGCTCGGCGCGGGGCGCGCGGGAGATACCCTGGTGCGCGATCTGGTGCGCGAAAACCGCTATCGGCCGGTCGGGATCCTTGATGACAACGCGCAGATCCGCGGCGCGCGCATCCATGGCGTACCGGTGCTCGGCATGCTCGAACAGCTGCCTGAGCTTGCGCGTGAAACCGCGGCGCAGATGCTGTTGATCGCGATGCCTTCGGCGAACAGCGCGCAGATGCAGCGTGTCGTCGGGTTCTGCGAGGCGACCGGCCTGCCATTCCGCACGATGCCGCGACTCGCCGACGTGGTCGCCGGTCGTTCGAATTTCAACGAGTTGAAGGAAGTCGCGATCGAGGACCTGCTCGGCCGCGAGCAGGTGGAACTCGACTGGACCTCGATCCGCACCGGCATTTCCGGCAAGCGCGTGCTGGTCACCGGCGGCGGCGGTTCGATCGGCTCCGAATTGTGCCGCCAGGTGGCCCGTCTCGGTGCCGCGTCGCTGACGATCCTCGAACTCTCCGAATACAACCTGTATCGCATCGAGCAGGAGCTCAGCCGCGAATTTCCCGACCTGCTGCTCGATGCGCGCATCGGCGATTGTGGCGACATCGCCGGCTGCGAGCGCACGTTCGCGCGTGCCCGCCCGCAAGTCGTGTTTCACGCGGCGGCCTACAAGCATGTGCCGCTGCTGCAGGAACAGGTGCGCGAGGCATTCCGCAACAATGTGCTCGGCACCAAGGCCGTTGCCGAAGCCGCGGATCGGCACGGAGCGGAATGCTTCGTCCTGATCTCGACCGACAAGGCGGTCAACCCGAGCAGCATCATGGGAGCGTGCAAGCGCGCCGCCGAGATCTATTGCCAGAATTTCGCCAGCCAGTCGCATACGCGGTTCATCACGGTGCGTTTCGGCAACGTGCTCGACTCGGCGGGATCGGTGGTGCCCCTGTTCCGCGAACAGATCCGCGAAGGCGGGCCGGTCACCGTGACCCATCCCGAGATCACGCGCTATTTCATGACGATCCCGGAAGCCTGCCAGCTCATCCTGCAGGCCGCGGTGCTCGGCAGGGGCGGCGAGATTTTCGCGCTCGACATGGGCGAACCGGTGAAGATCGCCTATCTTGCCGAACAGATGATCCGCCTTGCCGGCAAGCAGCCCGGGCGCGACATCCAGATCGCCTTCACCGGCCTGCGCTCGGGCGAGAAGCTGTTCGAGGAATTGTTCCATCCTCTCGAGAACTACCAGGCCACGGCGCACAACAAGATCTTCCTCGCGCAGCCGCGCAGCATGGCCTGGAGCCTGCTCACGACCTTGCTGCGCCAGGCGGAGCTGGCGGTGCAGGATATCGACGAGGAAAGATTGCGGCGCGTGCTCGATCAATTGCTTCCCGAATTCGAAGCGCGTGGCAAGGACAATCCGGGAAGCGTGGTCGCACTGGCGGCACGGCCCAATTGATTCATCGACCTGAAAGAGAATGCTTCGAATGAGCAACGTCCGTTTGCGCAAGGTAGTGTTTCCGGTAGCCGGTCTGGGCACGCGTTTTCTTCCGGCGACCAAGGTCGTCGCCAAGGAAATGCTGCCCGTGCTCGATCGCCCGCTGATCCAGTACGCCGTCGATGAGGCCGTCGATGCCGGAGCGGACACGCTGATCTTCGTGACCAATCGCTACAAGCATGCGATCGCCGATTACTTCGACAAATCCTACGAACTCGAGGCGAAGCTCGCACAGTCCGGCAAGGACGACCTGCTCGCATTGGTGCAGGGCACCTTGCCGCGCCATGTGCGCTGCGTGTTCGTCACCCAGCCGGAAGCGCTGGGCCTCGGTCACGCGGTGCTCTGCGCGCGCCCCGTCGTCGGCGATGAGCCGTTCGGCGTGATTCTCGCGGATGACTTGATCTCCAATGGCGCGCCGGGTTCGGGACGGCCTGGAGCCCTGCGCCAGATGGCCGAAGTCGCGGCGCGCGAGAATGCGGGCGTGCTCGCTGTCGAGGAAGTGCCGCGCGAGCAGACGAACAAGTACGGCATCGTCGATGCCGAGCCGATTTCCGAGCGTGCCGCGCGCGTGCCCGGGCTG
>JBEBXZ010000285.1:0-4072 GCA_040391335.1 Dokdonella fugitiva
TCAACGCGCTCCAGCCGAGTCTCGACCACAGCGAAACGCCAAGGAATGCCGCGCAGCCGATCGCGTAGATCAGGTACGTATTGGCAAATGCGTTGAACGGCAAAAGATAGTAGCTGAGCGCCGCGATACCCAGTGTGCGCACCAGCGAGGCGCGGCCCGAGCTGCGATAGACGCTGAAGTACAGGCACAGGAAAATTACCAGCGTGGCCAGTGTCGGCCACAGCATGCTGGCCAGCATGCCGAACGCCTTGCCGCGCCCGGAGGGATCGAACAGCACCGGCAGGAACAGGAAGATCAGGTAGCCGAGGTTGTAGAACGGCATCCAGCCCAGGTTCAGATCTTCGGGAATGAGCCACGCCCGCCAGCGCAACAAGCGTTTGTGCATCGATCGACTGATCACGATGAAGATCCTTCGTTCAGAACCGGTTGTCGGCGACGGCGCGCAGGCGCGGAGAATTCACTGTCGCGCGCCGAGGCGGCGCAAGGCAAGAACAAACGCGAGTGCCGTGATCAAGGCCAGCACACCCACATGCATGGCGAGACTGCCGCCGCTGTCGTGATCGACCACTTTCAGCGCAATCTGGCCGAGATGCCAGGATGGCCATAGCGGCGCGATCCTGGCGATGAATCCCGGCATCATCGTCAACGGCATCCACAGTCCGGACAGGAATGAAAGCGGCAGATACACGATGTTGATGACCACCGGTGCCGCACGGCCATTGAGCACGGTTCCCAACCACAAGCCGAGCGCCGCGAATGGCAGTGCTCCAAGCACATTGATGACGAACAGCGAAACCCATTGCCAGGCTGCGAGCGCGACGCCCGCAAGCGTCGAGGCAAGTATCGCGAGGATCACGGAAATCAGGCTGGCGAACAGCATCGCCATGATCATCCGGGCCAGCAGCAAGGCCCCCGGCGGCATCGGCAGCGCGCGTTTGAGAACGAGGAATCCGCGTTCACGATCGATCGCCGTGGTGACGCCCAGGCCGAACAGCGCCGCGCCCATCACCCCGAACACGCCATAGGTCGCCAACAGGTACGGCGCCATTCCGCTGGCGCCCCGCGCACTGCCGAGCAAAACGCCGAACAAGGTGTAGAACAAGGCAGGAAACAGCAGGCTTGGCAGCACGAAGGATGGCGTGCGCAGCAGCGTGAGGAATTCGTACTTCGCCTCCAGCACGTAGATGCGCCAGATGCGCGGCGACGAGAGCGTCGTGGTCCGCATCATGCGGCCTCCCGCGTCAGTTCGATGAATGCCTCGGTCAGTCCGGCGCGCTGCACTTCGACATCCTCGACCGCGCCATCTTCGCTGAGCAATCGGCGCAGGACCGGTTCCGCGATGTCGACAACGATATCGAGGCTTCTACCGTCTCCCGTCACGCTGCGCACGCCGGGCCAGCTCGAAACATAGTCGGCACTCAGTCTCGAAGTACAACGCAGGCGACGGCGTGACACCTGCGCACGGATCTCGGCCAGGCTTCCATTGGCAACCACGCGCCCTGCGTTGAGCACGACCACGCGATCGGCCAGCGCTTCGGCTTCTTCAAGATAGTGCGTGGTCAACAGGACCGCGCAGCCCTGCGCGACGAGTTCACGGATAGCGCTCCACAGGCGCTGACGGGCTTCGACATCGAGACCCGTGCTCGGCTCGTCGAGGAAAAGCAGCCGCGGCCGACCGCAAATGGCGAGGGCGAACTGCACGCGGCGCTGCTGGCCGCCCGACAGTTTTCCGTAGGCACGATCGAGCAGGCCGTCGATCCCGGCCAGCGCCACGCAGTCGGCGACACTGCGCGGTTCGGGATAGTAGCTGCGCGTCAGATCGAGCAACTCGCCAATACGTGCCGCATCGGGAATTCCCGCACTTTGCAGCATCACGCCGGTCTGCCGGCGAGCGGCCATCCGACCCGGCACGCCATCGAAAACACGCACCTCACCCGATTCCTCGGCCAGCAGTCCGAGCAGCAAGCCAATGGCGGTCGTCTTGCCCGCACCGTTCGCACCGAGCAAGGCAAGCAACTGGCCCGCCTGCAGACGCAAATCGACGCCATCAAGCGCCATGCGTCCCGCATAGTGCTTGCGCACATCAATGAGTTCGGCGAGGAACAACGCAGTATCGACCGACATGGGCAGATTCCTTCCGGGGTGGCAACAGATTGCCGTTTCGCGCCGACGGGAATCAGTCCGATCAATCAGCCAGCGCAGATGACAATCGTCATGCGAAGTGCTCCATCGCCGCCATCGCCTGCACAGTTGATGCGACCGCCGGGGGTACCGCCAGGAGCGCCGCCGTGATAGGCTTGCGGGACAAGTTTCTCAATTCAATCAATAAGCTAAGCAGGAATGCCTGCGACGTGAAAACGGCGCGGGCATTGTGCTTTGCAGGAGATGTTCATGAATGCGTTGTTGCTCAAGTTGCAGGAAATGCGCGCCGCTGGCGGCGCGATACGGACGCCGGGCCTGGACGATTCAGCGATCGAAGCGCTCAGCGCCTCCTATCCTGAACTTTCCGAAGCGATCGAAGCGGCGCATGCCGCATTCGTCGAACTGCGCACGGACTTCGCGGATCTGCTGCAACTCGATGAGAATGCCCAGATCGACGTGGTCCAGGGTGACTATGTCAATTTTTATCCGGATGACGGCGTCAACCCGTATGTTGCGCTGGCCGCGCGCGGGCCCTGGATCATCACGCTGAAAGGCGCCGTTCTGCACGACTCCGGCGGTTACGGCATGCTCGGATTTGGGCATGCGCCGAAACCCGTGCTGGACGTGCTCGCACGGCCGCAGGTGATGGCCAACGTGATGACGCCGAATATCTCGCAGTTGCGCATGGCGCAGGCCCTCAAGCGCGAGATTGGACACAGTTGCGGTGGCTCGCCCTATTCCCGCTTCCTCTGCCTCAATTCCGGTTCGGAATCGGTTTCACTCGCCGGCCGCATCGCCGATGTCAATGCGAAGCTGATGACCGAGACCGGCGCCCGACATGCCGGCCGCGAGATCAAGCGCCTCGCCGTGAAAGGTGCCTTCCACGGACGCACCGAGCGCCCGGCGCTCTATTCGGATTCGTCGCGCAAGGCCTATGAACAGAATCTCGCGAGCTATCGCGACGAGCACAGCGTGCTCACTGTCGAGCCCTACGACGTCGAGCAACTGCGCCAGGTGTTTGCCGATGCCGATCGCAACGGCTGGTTCATCGAAGCGATGTTCCTGGAGCCGGTGATGGGCGAAGGCGACCCGGGACGCGCCGTCAGTGTCGAGTTCTATCGCGCCGCACGCGAATTGACCCTGGCGCACGGCAGCCTGCTGCTGGTCGACTCGATCCAGGCCGGCTTGCGGGCACACGGCGTGCTGTCGATCGTCGATTACCCGGGATTCGAAGGCATTGATGCGCCGGATATGGAAACCTATTCGAAGGCACTCAATGCAGGGCAATATCCATTGTCCGTGCTGGCCGTCAATCCGCGCGCTGCCGCGTTGTACAGGAAAGGCATCTACGGCAATACGATGACCAGCAATCCGCGCGCGCTTGACGTGGCCTGCACGGTGCTCGATCTGCTGACTCCCGAGGTGCGTGCGAATATCCGTGCGCGTGGCGAAGAGTTCCTCGCCAGGCTCGAGACGCTCAAGAACGAACTGCCGGGCTACATCACCAAGGTGCAAGGCACCGGATTGCTGTTCTCCTGCGAGCTGTCTGCCGAGTTCAAGTGCTACGGCGCAGGCAGCACCGAGGAATGGCTGCGCGAACACGGTTATGGCGTGATCCACGGCGGCGCCAACTCCCTGCGATTCACGCCGCATTTCGCGATCACCGAAGACGAGGGCAAGCTGCTCGTCGCAGGCGTTCGACGCGCCCTGCTCGAAGGTCCACGCATCGCGCGCCCGGGTGAGCAACGCGCCGCTGCCGCCTGAACCGCTTGCAACGCGAGTGAAGGCATTCCTCGTCGTTCCTGCTCAAAGTGACATCGACGCGGCGTAGACTCGCGGCAGCCCGGACCCCCGGGGTGCGGCTGGCCGTCGGGAGGGTACCCTCAAGTCATTACAAGCCAGAACACAGCGGGCCGCCAATCTGTGGTTC
>JBEBXZ010000286.1:0-4069 GCA_040391335.1 Dokdonella fugitiva
GTCCCGATCTGATCGGGACGTCACTTCCGCCTCGCGGTTCGCCGGATGTCCTGTTCGCGTTGTGAAACGCAGCGCCCGGCCCCATCTCACGCCTGCAATGGCGTACGGATTTCCCGACTGAAATGGCACTCAAGATCACCGACCAGTGCATCAACTGCGATGTCTGTGAACCGGTCTGCCCCAACAAGGCCATTGCGCTGGGTCGCGAGATCTACGAAATCGCGGCATCGAGTTGCACCGAGTGCGTCGGGCATTACGATGTTCCGCAATGTATCGAGGTTTGCCCGGTCGAATGCATCATCCTTGATCCCGAGCACCCTGAATCACGCGAGCAACTGCTTTCCAAATACGCGGTGCTGACTCGCACGGAGATTGAATGAAACGCCTTTTGTCCGTCTGTTTCCTTGCTGTTTTCCTGCTGGCGGCTTGTCATTCGCCTGAAGCACCTGTGGCGGGTGCTGCGCCGCCTGCCCGATCTGAGGCCGTGTCGGCCGGGCAGGAGCCAGCCACCACGGTCATTCCCGGACGACCGGGCAAGGCAGCCATCGCGAGCGCGCATGCACTGGCGACCGATGCCGGTTTCGAAGTGCTGGCCAAGGGCGGCAATGCCTTCGATGCCGCGATTGCGGTGGGTGCGGCGCTGGCGGTCGTGGAGCCTCAGAGTTCGGGCATCGGGGGTGGCGGATTCTTCCTCCTGCATCGCGCGCAGGACGGCAAGCAGGTGTTCCTCGATGCGCGGGAAACCGCGCCGGCGGCCAGCCATTCCGACCTGTGGAAGAATGCCGAGGGCAAGCTGGATCGCGACAAGTCGGTGAATGGTCCGCTGTCGGCAGGAATTCCCGGCGAGCCGGCCGCGTATTCCTGGCTCGCGGCGCACTATGGAAAACTTCCGCTCAAGGAATCCCTGGCACCGGCGATCCGCATCGCTCGCGAAGGGTTCGATGCCTATCCGCGTTTCGTTTCGGCGATCGGTTCGCGCAAGCCCGTGCTTGAGCGCTGGCCGGCATCGACGCGTCTCTATCTCGGCGAGGGCAACGGTCCTACGGAAGGCGCGAAGTGGCGCAATCCGGATCTCGCCGACACGCTCGAATTGATTGCCGCGCAGGGGGACGAGGGTTTTTACCGCGGCGAGTTCGCAAAACGACTGGTCGATGCCGTGCAGGCCGCGGGTGGCAACTGGACGCTCGACGACCTCGCGAGCTACAAGGTCAGGGAGCGGCCCCCGATCCTGATCGACTATCGCGGCTGGCGCATCGTTACCGCGCCGCCGCCGTCCTCGGGTGGCATTGCGCTGGCCGAAATGCTCAACATCATGGCGGGTTACGACTTGCGTGGCATCGATCGCGCGCACCGCGTGCACCTGACGATCGAGGCGATGCGTCGCGCGTATCGTGATCGCGCCGAATTCCTCGGTGATCCGGATTTCGTGGAAATGCCGATCCGCGAGCTGACCAGCCCGCTGTACGCGGCCGGCCTGCGCGCTTCGATCCATCCGGAAAAGGCAACGCCGAGCGACATGCTGCCCGGCTACATGCCACCGACCGAAGCGGAACATACGACGCATTATTCGATCATCGATGCCGACGGCAACATGGCCTCGGTGACCAAGACGGTGAACCTGACACTGGGCTCCGGCTTCGTCGTCGATGGCACCGGTTTCGTGCTCAACAACGAGATGGATGATTTCGCCCTGTTGCCGGGGCAGCCGAACGCGTTCGGCCTGGTGGGTGGCGATGCGAATGCGCCGAAACCGGGGCATCGGCCCTTGTCGTCGATGACGCCGAGCCTGGTGATCGGCGATGAGCGTGTCGGCGTGATCGGCACGCCCGGCGGCAGTCGCATCATCACGATGGTGTTCGAGGGCATTCTCGCCTTCATCGATGGCGAGGCATCCGCCCAGGTCGTCGCCAACCCGCGCTACCACCATCAGTATCTGCCGGATGTGGTTTCCGCTGAGCCACAGGTTTTCACGCGCGATGAATCGAAGGCGCTGCAGGCGATGGGCCATATCGTCAATGACTCCGAGCGCACCTGGGGCCTCATGAACATGGTCAGCTGGAATCGCAGGAACAACGAGCTCGATGCCGGCGCCGATCCGCGTGCCGAGACGAGCAGTGGCCGGGTGCAGTGAGGCGATGAAGCTCTGGTCATTGATCGGCAACTCCCAGCGTCTCGACGGCGGCGCGATGTTCGGCAATGCACCGAAGGCGGTCTGGCAGAAATGGATCGAACCGGATGCATCGAACGGCATTCCGCTCGCCTGCCGCTGCCTGCTGGCCGAGGATCTCGACGGCAGGAACGTGTTGTTCGAGACGGGGATCGGCGCGTTCTTCGATCCGAAGATGCGAGAGCGCTACGGCGTTGTCGAGGAACGGCACGTATTGCTCGAATCACTCGCGGCTGCGGGTTTCTCGCATGCCGATGTCGACGTGGTCGTGCTGTCGCACCTGCATTTCGATCATGCCGGAGGTTTGCTCGCGGCATGGCAACAAGGGCAGGGTGCGCAACTGCTGTTTCCGAACGCGCGTTTCGTCGTGGGCGCGCAACATTGGCAACGCGCGCTGGATCCGCATCCGCGCGACCGCGCTTCCTTCATTGCCGAATTGCCGCAACTGCTGCTGGATAGCGGTCGGCTCGAACGGGTCGATGGCGAGTACTCGGAAACGCTCGGCCGTGCCGTGCGCTTCGAGTTTTCCGATGGTCATACCCCGGGATTGATGCTCGCCGAAATCCTTGCGGAGGACGGCGGCGTCGTATTCTGCGCGGACCTGATTCCGGGGCGGCCGTGGGTGCATCTGCCGATCACGATGGGCTATGACCGCTATCCCGAGTTGCTGATCGATGAGAAACGCCGGTTTCTGGACGATAAACTCGCCCGCAGGGTTCGCCTGTTCTTCACGCATGACACGCAGTGTGCGATGGCAGGTGTTGCGCGGGACGAAAAAGGGCGCTACACCACGATCGATGAAATGCCGCAGTTGGCAGCTTGGACGCTGGCTGCATGAAGTTGATCGCCCAGACAATCACGTCTGGGCAATGACATTCCCGGGAGAGCTCCTATGCGCCATCTGATTCTTCTGTGCCTGCTGTGCGCGGGTTCCGCATTCGCCCATGATGGCGCTACCGATCACGAGCGCAAGCCTGCACAGGCAACGCCGGTCGAGACGATCGATGCCGGGGCCGTGTATGGCGCGAAGTGGCCACAGGATCTGCCGGCGCCCGTGGGCATTTCCAGTGCCGCGGAGAATCCGTCCGCGCATCTCGGCAAGCCGGCGGCATTCAGCGGACGCATCACCCAGGTCTGCCAGAAGATGGGCTGCTGGCTGGTCCTGACCGGCGACAAGGGCGAGCTTGCGCGCGTTGCCATGCACGACCATGCCTTCAGTGTGCCGAAGGATGCCAGCGGTGCGGCGATCGTCTACGGCACGCTCAGCGAAAAGACGCTCAGTGCCGACGAGATCGAACATCTCAAGAAGGATGGGGCGAGTGCCCCGGCCGAACGCGAGTTGCAGATCGATGCGCTGTCCGTATTGATCGAGACGGCGGGCTGAGCCCGCTCCGGCATCCTTTCGACTGCGGGAAAAGCCATTGAATCGCACGCGCCTGCTGGTTGTCTCCTTCGTGATCCTCGGCGTCGCCGCAGGCGTGATGGTGCTTGCGCGACGTGATGGCGCGAGTGTCGCCCCGACGTTGCCGCCATCTGCGCAGGGCATCGTGGCCGTTGCTTCCGATCGGATCGATCCGGCCAATGAAGGGCGGGTGGTCAGCGTGCTCGGCGAATTGCAGGCGCAAGCTGCGCCGCGCGACGACGAGCTCGGTATCAGTGCGGACGGTGCGCTAGTCCGGTGTCGCGATGTCGAGATGGACCCGTGGCAGGTGCAATGTGTCGCCTTTGCCTGCGTGCTGCGCGCCATATGGTCGGCGCAGTTGATCGATTCAACGAAGTTTCGCGAGCAGGCCGGGCACGTCAATCCTGCCGCCTTTCCTTTCAGCTCCGCGCGCTTTGTCGCACCGGGCATTTCGCTCGGTGCGTTTTCGGTGGCGCCGGAATTGCTTGAGAACGGTCTTG
>JBEBXZ010000287.1:0-4067 GCA_040391335.1 Dokdonella fugitiva
GCGGACGGCACGCCATCGGCATCTTCATCCGGCGCGGCGGTGTAGTCCCATACGCCCGAATCGGTACCGGCGAGGATACGCGCCGGTGCGCCGCTCGCGCGTGGCGGCATCGCCAACGCGGTTGCCGCATAGGCCGGCAGGCCGAGGCTCAGCGAATTCCAGTTCGCGCCGCCGTTGGTCGAGCGGTAGACGCCGCCCGGATTCGCGCCATCGCCACCGGTGCCGGCATAGCTCGTGTTGCCGGTCGGATCGGCCGGGTCGCTGAACACTGCGCGCACGTCCGGCCCGGCGATGCCGGTGCTCGACTCGAACCAGTTGGCGCCGCCGTCGTCCGATTTGTAGATGCGCCCGACGAGCGGATTCGAGTAGAGATCGATAACGCCGGCATACAGCACCGACGGATTCGCCGGATTGATGGTCAGTGCGAGTACATCGCGATGCGAACTGCCGGCCCCGGCATAGCGCGGCAGGCCGTTGCTCGAATGCACCCAGGTGGCTCCGCCATCGGTCGATTTGAAAATGCCGTTCGCCAGTGTCGGGACGGCATCGCCCGGAACCCATGCCCTGGTGAAAGAGAGGAACGTGCCCGCATAGAGCGTCTGCGGATTCTGCGGATCGATCACCAGCGGCACGACGCCGCCGACATAGGCCAGGAAATTGTCGGGAGCGATGCCGAGTTCCTGCGAGGTCGGAATGCCGGCCTCGGAAGCGGTCCAGTTGGCGCCGGCGTTGGTGCTCTTGTAGATGCGCGCCGAATGGTCGGGCAGGCCGGCCCCGCTCAGGTCCGGTCGCCCGCTGCCGGCGACGTAAAGCGTCTGCAGCGGTCCGCTGCCGAGCGGGCAGGGGCCGGATGCGGGGGGAGTTGCGCAAGAGCGTGGATCGAGCGCGATCGAGCGCACCGTGCCCATGTCGCGCGCGCCGAGGTAGCTCGCGATGCCGTTGTCGATGCTGGTCCAGGTATCGCCGGCATCCGTGCTCTTGTAGATGCCGCCATCCTTGCCGGCGGGATCCGGATAGCGCTCCGAACGCCCTGCCGCGTACACCGTGAAGTTTTCCGCGGTGAAGGCAGTGTTGTCGACGGTGGTCGGATCGATCGCCAGCGAGCGCACCTGCCTGGCCTTGAGTCCGCTGGTCGAGACGTTCCAGGTACTCGCTCCATTGGAGGATTTCAGGATCGTTTTCGACGCGGAGATCGCATCGCCATAGCCGGCGAGAACGACGGCGCCTGCCGGATTCGTGTCGAGCGGATGCGTGGCCAGCGCGCGGATGTTCATGCCGCGATAGCCGTCGTTGATCGGGGTCCAGTTGGTGCCGGCGTTGGTCGAGCGGAACAGGCCGCCGTCCACGGCACCGACCCACAGTGTCGGTGTCGTCGGATAGCCGGGATGCACGGCGATGGCGCTGGGCATGACCGGCGACATGCCATCCACGCTGAGGCCGCTGGCCGCGGTCCAGCTGGTCCAGCCGCCAGCCGTGACATTTGCGGAATAGTGCACGCCGTTGTATTCGCAACCGAGGAACGCGGCTTGCGTGATCGTCGGATGCGGGGTAAGGCTGTCGATGTATCCGCAACCGAAACCCACGCCCGGCGCGGTGGCGACCGTCCAGCTCGTGCCGCCATTGCCGCTGGTCGCAAGGGAGTCGTAGTTGGCGATGTACAGGCGTTGCGGATCGGCGGGCGAAGCGGCGAGGATCTGCACGCCCCATTCGAATCCTGCGGGCGGCGCAAGTGACGTCCATGTCGTTCCGCCGTCCACACTCTTGATGAGCGATGCGCCACCGAATACGGCTGGATCGGGCCACCGGATTGTGGCGTACAGCGAGCCATCTTCCGCAAACAGGATCTTCCCGTAGTCCGCGCCAGTGGTCGTGCCCGGCCCGCTCCAGCTTGCGCCGCCATTGGTCGACACGTGTATGCCGTTGCTGGTGGCGATCGCGATGCTGTTGCCCGTGCCGCGGCGCACGGTCACATCGTTGATGTACGCGTCTGGCGGCAGCGGGTTGGCGAGCGGCACCCACAGATCGCCGGCGTTGCCGGACCGGAACAGCTTCAGCGAGGTGGACAGGTACAGCGTGGGCGTGGTCGTCGCGGCAGCGAGCGATTGCACGAAGGTCGTATCGGGCAGGCCGACTTGGATGCGCTCCCACGAGGTGCCGTTGTTCAGGCTGCGGAAGATGCCGCTTCGTCCTGCGGCGAATACGGTGCTTGGACCGGCCTCGTAGACCAGCAGTTTGGACGTGGAGCCGCCATAGGGGCCGGAACTGCTCCAACTGCCCACTGCGGCGGACGCGGGAGCGGTCGCGAGCAACGCGATCGCTGCGGGGATTCCGCAGAGCAGGCCGCCGTGCGGACGGGAATTCTTGGTCATCGGAGTCCTCCGGATACTAAGTTCATGGAGCGTACTACGCGATTTGGCGCTGATTTCCGCCATGGTCGACAGGCAAAGCGTGTCGCAAGCCTCATTCGCAATGAGGCCTGGCGTTGGCCGGATGCGCGCCGGCGCGGACGTGAACAGCGCGTCAGAGCGTGCTGGCGAGGCGCGTTCCCTGCGAAATCGCGCGCTTGGCATCGAGCTCGGCGGCAACGTCCGCGCCGCCGATGACATGGGTCGCGATGCCCGCGGCGTCGAGTTCGTCGGCGAGCTGCCGGTTCGGCTCCTGGCCGGCACAGACGACGATCGTGTCGACGTCGAGAACCTGCGCCTGGTCGTCGATCCGGATGTGCAGACCTTCCCCATCGATCTTTTCGTAGGAAACGCCGCCGAGCATCTTCACGCGCTTGGCCTTGAGCGTCGCGCGGTGGACCCAGCCCGTGGTCTTGTTGAGGCGTTTGCCGGGAGTGCCCGGCGTGCGCTGCAGCAACCAGACCTGGCGCGCCGGTGCCTCAGGCTGCGGCTTGACCAGGCCGCCGCGTTCGTCGAGGCCCAGATCGACGCCCCATTCGGCCGTCCAGCGCGCGATATCGGTCGTCGGCGATGGCGCATGCTCGACAAGAAACTCGGCCACATCGAAACCGATGCCGCCCGCGCCGATGACCGCGACACGCGGGCCAACCGTCTGGTTGCCACGCAGCACCTCGATATAACTCAGAACGCGTGGATCATCGGCTCCCGGCAGATCCAGTGCGCGCGGCGTGACGCCGGTGGCGACGATCACTGCGTCGAAGTTCTCCGATCCGAGCAGGGGCGCCGTCGCCCGTGTACCGAGACGCAGATCGACGCCGGTATCGGCGAGCCGATGGCTGAAATAGCGGATCGTCTCGTCGAACTCCTCCTTGCCCGGAATGCGTCGCGCCATATTGAACTGGCCGCCGATTTCGTCGGCCTGGTCGAACAGGCTGACCGCATGTCCGCGTTCGGCCAGCGTCGTTGCCGCGGCGAGTCCAGCCGGACCCGCTCCGACCACGGCGTAGCGCTTTTTCCGCGCGGCGGCTGCGATCACGAGTTCCGTCTCATGGCACGCGCGCGGATTGACGAGGCAACTCGCGTGCCGGTTCTGGAACACGTGGTCGAGGCAGGCCTGGTTGCAGGCGATGCAGGTATTGATGCGATCGCTGCGTTGCGTGCGTGCCTTGTTCACCCATTCCGGATCGGCCAGGAAGGGTCGTGCCATCGACACCATGTCGGCGTCGCCATCGCGCAGGATGCGCTCGGCAACGTCGGGCATGTTGATGCGGTTGGTGGCGATCAGCGGCAGGCTGACTTCGCCCCTGAGCTTGCGCGTGACCGCCGCAAATGCCGCTCGCGGCACCGATGTGACGATCGTCGGCACGCGCGCTTCATGCCAGCCGATGCCGGTATTGATGATCGTCGCGCCCGCTGTTTCGATTGCTTTCGCGAGTTGCACGATCTCATCCCGGCTCTGCGCATTGT
Source organism: Dokdonella fugitiva (assembly GCA_040391335.1). Lineage (GTDB taxonomy): Bacteria > Pseudomonadota > Gammaproteobacteria > Xanthomonadales > Rhodanobacteraceae > Dokdonella > Dokdonella fugitiva_A. Next base: position 3,873 of record JBEBXZ010000287.1, read on the forward strand.
CGACGAGATCGAGCATCGACAACCGATAGATGATGATGAAATCACGACCAACGGCGGCCCGTGTGCGGCGCACGATCTCGATCGGGAAGCGCATGCGCTTTTCCGCGCTGCCGCCCCAGTCATCGGTGCGCGTATTGGTGCGCGCGGCGATGAACTCGTTGATCAGGTAGCCCTCCGAGCCCATCACCTCGACGC
>JBEBXZ010000288.1:0-4064 GCA_040391335.1 Dokdonella fugitiva
GGGGGGGTGGGGGGGGGGCGTAAGCCTGTTTGGCCGCCGCCCCCGGGCCCCCGCCCCGGGCCCCTTCTCGAGTGCTTACGGACTCAGGTTGAGCGTGACCGGGATCAGGGTCAGCGGCTTGGCGGGATCATTGCTGCCGACGCAAAGCTGTCCGACGTGGCTGCCGGCCGCGAGGCCGCTGGTGTTGATCGCCAGCGTCACCGTTTCGGTCGCTCCTGCGCCGAGCGTGCCGGAGGATGCCGATGGCGTGGCCCATGCCGGCGTGCACTGGCGATCCGCCGTGCCGACCATGGCCGCACCGAAATGCCCATCCCAGCCATTGCTCAGGTTTTCCCAGTCGGCACCCGCGGTGCCGCCGAATTCGGGATCGTTGTTCAGCGTCTGGCCCATGCCGTTGACCTGGGTGTTCATGATGAATCGGAACCACATCACGCCGACGCCGTTGACCGTATGGCCCGAGAATTCGGGATAGGCGACCAGCCAGTACTTGCCTGCGGGCAAGCTCAGCGCAGCGCCCGCTGCATCGAGATCGACATCGAGCGAGTTGCTTGCAGGCGTCACGCCGGTTGCATTCGGCGTGAGGCTCAGCGACCAGATCGGCGCCGCGCCACCACCCGGATAGCCGGCCGGCTTGCCACCGGCATCGGCATAGATCGACCACGTGATCATGCTCGCGTACATGTCGACGGTGTCGAGGTAGTTGGCGAACAGGAAGCCCGGAACGGCCAGCTTGCGGAACGTGGTCGGCTGGTCGAGCACGATGTCGTCACCGACGTAGGCGCCGATGTTGTTGTCGGTGTACAGCGAACTGACCATGCCGTTGAGCGTATTGGACGGCTGGTTGACCACCGGCACCGTCTGCGTGCCGCTGAGCAGGTTCCAGCTCAATCCCGCATTGCCGAGGTTGCGCACGTCGAAGGTGCTGGTCGTGGTCTCGCCGACGCTGGCATAGACGCTCAGGCTCTGTGGCGCGAGTTCGAGGCGGAACGGATCGACATAGACGGCGGCCGGCATGTGCAAGGCTTCGCTGGAGCCGCCGGCCGGAGTCAATGCCACCGAACCCATCGCGTAGCTGCCCTGCGCGGCGCCGGCGACGTCGATATCGAACTTCACGCTGCCGCTCGCACCCGCTGCGAGGGTCAGCGTATCCGGCGTGACGATGCCGGTGACGCCATCCAGCGTGATGTTCCAGCTCTGCGTGCTGTTGCCCGGGTTGCGGAACGTGCGTTCGAAACTGCAACTGCCGATGCAGGCATCGCCGCCGAGGCTGGCGAGGTTGAGCGAGCCGGGCTGGCCGTTGCGCGATGGATCGGCGCGCAGGAAGTGATAGCTCGATTCATCCATGACCAGGCCGCTGCGATAGGCATGATCGGCCTGCGCACGGCCGGCACCCATCGCGAAAGCGGTAGCGGGTGCACCGTTGACGATATCGGTCACGCCATCGGTTTTCGCGGTCAGCATCAGTGCGGACTTGATCTCGGCACTGGTCCAGTCCGGCCGTGCCTTGCGCAGGAGCGCCGCGGCGCCCGCGATGTGCGGCGAGGCCATCGACGTGCCGCTCAGCACGCCCCACGAGTCCGCCTCGCCATTCAGCGCGGCGAGGATGTCGGAACCGGGCGCGGCGACATCGGGCTTGAGCAGCGCGAACGAAGCCGGGCCGCGACTGCTGAAGCGCGCGATCTGGTCGGCGATCGCGACGGTCGGCTGCGACGGGTATTCGATGCGTGCGGTGGTCGTCGACGGTGCGGTCGCATGGAATGCGGCAATCGCGTCGCCTTGTGACTTGAGCAGTGTCGCGACCGGGATATGCGTGCCTTCGAGCGCCGGATTCAACGCGGCCTCGGCATTGTTGACGAGGATCACGCCGCTGGCGCCGCCGGCTTCGACGGCGAGGATCTTGGCGACGAAGGTGCAGGTGCCGCGATAGACCATGACGACCTTGCCGGTGTAACTGCCGGGCGTGGCGTCCGTGCAATGCAGCGGATCCGCTGCGTTGTAGACGAGCGGGCCGGCGATCGGCGCGGTCAGCGGCACGCTGCTGGCGGGTACCGTGATCGTGATGTTGGTCAGTGCGGGCGGCACCGGCGCCGGGCCGGTGATGTTGAGCATGTTGACGAACGGGCCGCGCGAGTGCGTGCTGGCGGCGACGGTGGCGACCCAGGGCTCGACATGGTCGATCGAGCGCGCCGACGGTCCACTGTTGCCACCTGCGGCGGCGATGAAGATGCCGGCATCGAAGGCATCGAGGAAAGCCTGCGACGGATCTTCGTTCCACGGATCCGAGCCGCCGGCAATCGAGTAGTTGAGTACGTCGACGACGCCGTCGGCGACCGCCTGGTTGATCGAGGCGACCAGCGCGATATAGGTGCACGAACCCTGGCCATCGCCGGTCGTGTAGCAGGCGTCATAGACGACGAGGTTGGCATGCGGGGCGACACCGGAAATATTCGCGGTCGGGCCGCCCGGCACCTGGGCGACGACCGCATTGCCGGCCGAGGTCGAAGCCGTGTGCGAACCGTGTCCGTTTTCATCCTCGGGCCCCGGGCCGTTGACCGCAGCCGGATCGTATTCCCAGATGTCGGGCATCAGCGCGCTGGCGAAATCGTAGGCTCCGATGACCTTGTCGTTGCATTGCGGCGTCCAGTCCGGGCTGCCACCCTCGCCGCAGAGTCCGAGGTACTGGCCGGTGCCGAGCGGATTGACGTGCTGGTAGCCTGCGCTGTCGATCGCGGCGAACGACGGGTTGGCGAAGTTGAGGCCGGTGTCGACGACGCCGACGACCACGCCTTCACCCTTGTTGGCCAGGCTGCTCGCCGGATCGAAGCCGGACTGGAACACACGATCGGTGACACCGTCCTGCTGGCCGCTCCAGAAACTCTGCGCGCCAATCAGTTGCGGACCGCGATCGGTCGAAACCGGCACCGTGCGCATCGGTTGCAGCGAGCGCACTTCGGCACGCTTGGCGACGATCGCGGCCTCGGCCGGAGTCAGGCGGACCGCCATGCCGTTGAACGCATGCTGGAACTGGTAGCGCGCGTCGATCGGTGCCAGCGTGCGCCCGAGGCTGGACGAGAGATCCTGCAGCAGCGCGTCCTGTGCGTCACGCAACTGCGCGACGTAGGCCGCCGACGGCGCATCGCGCACGTCGAGATGTTGCCCATCACGCTTGGCGACGAGTCCCTCGCGCGCGGCGCCGAGCAGGGACGGCCCGACGAGCTGGATCAGATAGGGTGCGGCGCGACCGGCCTTGGGCAGCATCACGCGCGAGTGGTCGTTCGAGCGGCCCTGCACCAGCGGATTGGCGATGGCGGCGGAAGCGGAGAACAGGGTGAGCGCCATCGCGCTGATCAACGGCAGGCGATGGAGGGCGGAGCGACGCAATGGCAATGACATGGTGACCTCGCGGGCGGATCGTCCGTGATGTTTCGGGTGGAGCCGGATGATCGGCATCTCCATCATGGAAGCGCCGATCATCGGGCAGATGGAGCTGTGCGCGGACGCGGCGATCACGCCGATGACCACGTTGCCCGATGATCGCCGCAAATGATGCGTGGGCGCATGCGCCATCCGGCCCGGCGCATGCCCGGAGCAAGACCGATGCATGCCCGATGCATGCCTGCCAGGCACCCGTGGGGTGTTTTTGCTCTCAGCGCGCGGACGGCGCCGACACGGACCGGTATGGCTCCGCATCGGCACGGGATGAAGCGTTCGCCTGTCCGATCAGCGCGGGCTGTGCGGGCGCGTGCAGCAGATCGCGCGGGATCGGGCGTTCGCCGGCAAGCACGCGGGCGCGCGCGAGTGCCTGCTGCCAGGCTTCGGTCCGGCCCAATGCCCGGTACAGACGCGCCTGCAACAACGCGCAGGCGAAGTCGCGATCGGCCCAGCGCGCCACCTGGCCGCTGATGTCGCTGGCCTCGGCGATGCGTCCGCTGGCAATCAGGCGCGTCGCGTACGAGGTCGCCACGCTGGCGGTATCGCTCGGCACGCCATGTTCCATCGCCTTGTGCAGTGCTTCGGCATAGATCGGCCATGCCGCATCGGGTTGCGCCGAGACGGCCAGCGTT
>JBEBXZ010000289.1:0-4062 GCA_040391335.1 Dokdonella fugitiva
GTTCTACAAGGATGGCGCCTATCACCTCGAAGGCGAGGGCAAGGTGCTGAGCCCGGATCAGCTGATCGAGTTCTATGCGGACTGGTGCGCGAAGTATCCGATCGTGACGATCGAGGACGGCATGGCCGAAGGCGACTGGGATGGCTGGAAGAAGCTGACCGACAAGCTCGGCAAGAACGTGCAACTGGTCGGTGATGACCTGTTCGTCACCAATACCTCCATCTTCAAGGAAGGCATCGACAAGCACATCGCGAATGCGATCCTGATCAAGGTCAACCAGATCGGCACGCTGACCGAGACGCTCGATGCGATCGCGATGGCCGAGAAGGCGAACTACGCGTCGATCATTTCGCATCGTTCCGGCGAAACCGAGGACACGACGATCGCCGATCTTTCGGTGTCGACCGCGGCAACGCAGATCAAGACCGGATCGCTGTGCCGTTCCGACCGCGTCGCCAAGTACAACCAGTTGCTGCGCATCGAGGAAGCATTGGGCGCGCAGGCGCGTTATGCTGGATTCGATGCTTTTCCGAACCTTCCGGGGTTCAAACGCTGATCCTGCCGTCCACGGATGACCTCGCGCCATGTTGCGATACGTCGCATTGATCCTGTTGATCCTCATCATCGCCCTGCAGGTGAAGCTGTGGGCGGGGCAAGGCGGCATGGCCGAGGTGTGGCGCCTCGAAAAAAGCGTGGTCGAGCAGAAGGCGAAGAACGACGAGCTCAAGGTACGCAACGATGCGCTCGCCGCCGAAGTCGCCAACCTCAAGGATGGCGACGAGGCGGTCGAGGAACGCGCGCGTTCCGAACTGGGCCTGGTCAAGCCTGGCGAGACGTTCTACCAGGTGGTCGAGCCGGCGAAAGGCGGCACGCAGGGGCGCAATGACGGAAAGTGATACGCGCTTGTGGTGCGTCGTGCCGGCGGCAGGACGCGGCAGCCGCTTTGGCGGAGACATCCCGAAGCAGTACGTCGCGATCGCCGGCAAACCGCTGCTGAACTGGACGATCGAGGTACTGGCCGCGCATCCACGCGTTGCCGGCCTGATGGTGGTACTGGCGGCGGACGATGCGCACTGGGTGCCCGTGGAGTCGATCTCCGGCAAGCCCGTGCTCACCTGCATCGGCGGCGGCGAGCGCGCCGATTCGGTGCTCGCCGGTTTGCAGGCGTTGCCGTCTTCGGTGCAGTCGCAGGATTTCGTGCTCGTGCACGATGCGGCGCGACCCTGCGTGCGGGCCGCGGATATCGACAGCCTGATCGAGCACGGCATGCAATCGGGCGGTGCGCTGCTGGCGGCTCCGCTGCGCGATACACTCAAGCGTGCCGGTTCCGATCCACGCGTGGCGATCACCGAACCGCGCGATGCGCGGTGGCGTGCGCTGACGCCGCAATTGTTCCGTCGTGCCGAGCTCATCGGCGCGCTGCATCGCGCGCGAGCTGCGGGCATTGCCGTCACTGATGAGGCGATGGCCATGGAACTGGCGGGTTTCCATCCGTTGCTGGTCGAAGGCAGCGACGACAATCTCAAGGTCACCACCGCCTCCGACCGCGATCTCGCGGAATATCTGCTCGGGATGCGCCGCCAGTCGCGCTCCTGATCGCCCCTGAAAATTTTTGGACATCCACCATGCGTATAGGTCAGGGTTTTGACGTTCACGCATTTGGCGCCGGGCGGCATGTCGTGCTCGGCGGCGTGACGATTGCGCACACGCACGGGCTGGTCGCGCATTCGGATGGCGATGTCGTGATCCATGCGCTATGCGATGCGATCCTCGGCGCGCTGGCGATAGGCGACATCGGCCGGCACTTCCCGCCGTCGGAAGCGCGGTGGAAGGATGTCGGCAGCCGGCACTTCCTGTTGCATTGCGCAGGCCTGATGATCGAGCAGGGTTACGTGCTGGCGAACGCCGATGTTACCGTGATGTGCGAGCTGCCGAAGATCGGGCCGCATGCCGAGGCGATGCGCGGCAATCTTGCGGCGGATCTCGGATGCGCGCCGCACCAGGTCAGCGTCAAGGCGACGACCACCGAGAAACTCGGTTTCACCGGGCGCGGCGAAGGTATCGCGGCATCGGCCGTGGTGTTGCTGATGCGCCGTGGTGCGGGTCTCGGCGTCGAGTTGCCGAACGCCGATCTGCCCGCGCTTTCCGCACGCGTCGAACGGGATGCCGCGCCATGAGCGAACCGGCTTTTGCGCATGACGGTCCTCCGTTGCGCGGTGTGCTGCGCGCCGTGCCCGAGGATTTCGAAGTCGACGAGGAACTGGGCTTCGAGCCCGATGGCGCCGGCGAGCATGTGTTCGTGCGCATCGAGAAGCGCGAGGCAAACACCGAGTGGGTCGCCCAGCGACTCGCCCAGCTTGCCGGTGTGGCGCCGATGAATGTCGGGTTCTCGGGACTCAAGGATCGGCACGCGCTGACCCGGCAGACTTTCTCCGTGCAATTGCCGGGACGCGCGGATCCCGAGTGGCAGGCCATGGATATCGAGGGCGTCCGCGTGCTCTCGGCGCAGCGCCATTCACGCAAGCTCAAGCGTGGCGTGCACCAGGGCAACCGTTTCACGATCTGCCTGCGCAACGTGGAAGGCGATCGCGACGCGGCCGAGCGGGTGCTCGCGCGGGTGCGCGAGGACGGCGTGCCGAATTATTTCGGTGCGCAGCGTTTCGGGCGCGATGGCGAGAACCTGCGCAGCGCACAGGCCTTGTTCGCTGGCGCGCGCCTGGGGCGCAGCCAGCGCGGCTTCGCACTGTCCGCCGCGCGATCGCATCTTTTCAACGCCGTGCTCGACCGGCGCGTCGCCGCCGGGAACTGGAACCAGGCGCTCGAAGGCGAGGTGTGGATGCTCGCCGGCACGCATTCGATCTTTGGGCCGCAGCCACTGGACGATACCCTGCGCGAACGCCTCGCCGCGTTCGATATCGATCCCACGGGACCGTTGTGGGGGCGTGGCGATTTGCGCAGCACGCTGGAGGTTGCGCAGATCGAGCAAGGCGTCGCCGCGACGGAACCCCAACTGGTGGCCGGCCTAGTCGCCGAGGACCTGCGCCAGGAACGTCGCTCATTGCGGTTGCGGGCGAGTGATTTCCAGCATGAATGGGTATCCGATGACGGCTTGCGCCTGTCGTTCGGCCTGCCTTCCGGGGCATTCGCCACGTCGGTGATTCGCGAGATCTGCAACACCGGCGCGTAATCGGCTCTCCATCCCTCATCCATCGTTTTGGCAGCATCATCGGGCGGTCCTTGCGTCGATCCGGCGCTCGCTTCGACCGCTTCGGCCAAACGAGGACACGATGATGAAAATGCGGATGTTGATGGCGGCACTGTGCTGCGCTGGCCTGGCTGCCTGCGCGGGATCGAGTGGAAGCAATGGGTTGGCGCGCGCGGAACGTTCCGTCGTGGACAGCCAGTACGTGAGCCGCGTGGAAGCGATGTCCGCGCGCAACGGGGTTGACGTGAGATGGGTCAATCCGCCGCTCAAGCGCGCATCGGGCAAAGCGAACGGCTGAACCTGCGTTACGCCGGTCAGCTGCCTTGCAACAGCACGAGTACCGCACCCGTTCCGCCGTGGGCGGGTAGCGCTGACGCAAACGCGAGCACGTCGGAGCGTCGGCGCAGGAGCTGTTCGACCATGCGTTTCACGACGGGGCCGCGCGATGAGGAACGCAGTCCCTTGCCGTGGACGATCCTGACGCAAAGTTCGCGGTGGCGAATCGCCTCATCGAGGAAACCGAGTACCGCCTCGCGCGCGACCGCGACCGTCATCTGGTGCAGGTCGATCTCGGCCTGCACGCTGAAATGTCCCCGGCGCAAGCGTTTGAGCAGGCGTGGTGACTGACCGAGCTTGAGGAGGTGGATCTCGTCGCCGACCTCGATGAGCCCGGGGTCGAACACATTGTCGAGCAATTCGTCGCGCACGGCCGCTTCATCGAGCTCGAACTGGCGTGCCTCGGGTGCCGGCCTCGTGGATTCGGGCAGCGGGTCGGCGCTCCGCGACAACGGCCGCACGCGGCCGATCGCCGAGCGAAACAGATCGCCGTCATCGGCAGGCACGATGTCCGGTGATGG
>JBEBXZ010000290.1:0-4030 GCA_040391335.1 Dokdonella fugitiva
CCTGCATCGTGCAGCGAATTTTCGAGCGCGGCCTGGGCGGTCGCGGCGATCGAGCCATCGCGATCGAGAAATACGAGCCCCGCCGCGAAGCGCGTGGAAAGGACGATGCCGGCTTCATACGCGAGTGCGCGCAGCCAGGAGTCCGCGCGGTAGAGAAGTATACCGCAGCCATCGCCGGTGATGCCGTCGCCATTCACGCCACCGCGATGCGACATCCTGGCGAGCGCAACGAAAGCCTGATCGACGAGCCAGGTGCTTGCCTTGCCATCGATGTTCGCGATCAGCCCGAAGCCACAACTGTCGTGGTCGAAAGCTGGATCATGCAGGCATGGCGTATGGCTGTGCTTCATCGATGTGTCCCGGCGCGGTGGATCGAGCGCGACCATCCTCCTGGATGTGCTCGAGAAAATTCAGTGCGGGATCCATCACGCAGGCATGCGATCGACGATCGCTTGCCTGTTCAATCAAACATAATTGCTGCTATGCGTCAAACGGTTTTGGACGTCTGAATGAAAATGGCGCGGAATCGCCTTGCGCGATGCCGCGCACCATCACGTGGTTTCAAATGAGACGATCGAGCGCAGTGTCGAATGCGCGCTGGAAGCGCGTTTCGAGTGCGCTTGCGGAAGCCGGAATCGAGCCGAGCGCGATCCATTTTGCGATGCCTTCCTGCAAGGCCTGCGATGGCGACATCGCTTCCGATCCGCGCATGCGTTCCGACAATTTTCCGACTTGCAGATCCAGCCTGCGCTGGCGATCCTCGTCGGGCGATTCGAGTCCCGTGAGTTGTTCGAGTTCGATCACGCAATCGCGCAGCGCATCGATTTCACCGGACGCAATGGTTTCGTCTGCAAGCAATGAGCGCAGGCGCGCTCGTGTTTCGTTCGTCGCGATTTCCAGCGGTGCCAATGCTTCTGCCTCCACAGCAGCGGCGGGCAGATCGAGTTCGTTGCGTTCGATCCTGCGACAGAGCGCATGGTAAGTCGCCCAGATATCGAAGCGTTCGCGACGACGCAGGCGATCGAGTACGTGCTGATGTTCGCGCAACGCATTCTGCGCATTCTGGTAGCGCGTGCGCAGGGCCGGGTCGCCGATGGCCGAGGCGTTCCATGCGTGCTCGATGCGCGATACGGCGGCGCGATCGATCGCCGTCTCCGCGAGCGCGAGGCTTTCGAGTTCCGCGCAGAGCGCGGCGGCATCGACGAGAGCCTGCTGGTCACGCGCGGCGCGTTCCGCGCGTTCACCGTCGGCGCGCGCAAAGATGGCGTCGACGGCCTTGCGGAAGGCGCGCCATTGCGCCTCGTCGCGATTGCGCCGTCCGTTGCCGCTGGCCTGCCAGCGTTTCTGCAGTTCGCGTGCGGCGCTGATCGCGCTGCGCACGTCCGCCTGCTGCAGCAGTCCTTCGGCTTCGCCGATCAGTGCCGACTTTGCGGTCTCGACAGCGGCATCGCGGGCTGCGATGCGCTGGTCGATCACGGTCAAGGCGTCCTTGAGTTTCTGCGCGAGGGCCTTGCGTTCGCGCGGATCGACGCGATCGAGTCCGCGCAGGCCTTCCGCGACTTCCTTGCGCAATGCAGAGATCGCGCGCCAGTCGGGATCGCCTTCCGGCTCGCGGGTGGCGCGCGCGATCAATTCGCTGGTTTGTTGCGAATGCAACTTGCGCAACTCGTCGCGTTTCTCGAAATAGGGTTTGGCCGGTGCGATCGCGTCGCGGCACAATGCACGGAAGCGGCGGGCAAGGCCGTCGTTGGCACTGGCCGGACGGTTCTCGATGCGGTCCAGTTGCGCCCATTCGGCCTGTGCCTCGCGCACGCGCGTGGCGAGCGCATCCGGATGCAGGCCGGCGGCGGGCAGGGCTTCGATCTCGTCGCACAACTGCGCGCGCCGCTGGTTGTCGCTCCAGCGCTGCCAGTGCGCGATGTCGCCGTAGTGGCTTTCGACGTCGGCGAGACGACGGCGCAATTCCGCCGGCAGTGCTGCGCCAAGTTTCTTGCGCAGGTTGGGCGCGCGCGTCCAACTGGCGTGCGCTTGCGCGGTGTTGCCGGCTTCGATGGCGCGCTCGGTATCGGTGACTGCCTGTTCGAGCTCCTTGATCCAGACCTGCTGCTTCTCGTGCTCGCGTTGCCGGTCCGCGGCCCTGGTTTCGCGTGAGCGTTGCGCGGCCTCGGCGATGGCTTCGGCCTGCGCGTCGATCGCCGGAGACGGGATTTCCGCGGCCGCGCTGGTGGCTTGTGTTTCGAGCGTGGCCAGGCGCGCGACGATCGCGCTGAGGCGCTGTGGATCGATCGCGCGCGACTCGTTCGTGTCGCCACTCAGCGCATCGTGCTTCCCGGTCAGCGCAACGAAACGCGCAGTGAGCGATTCGCGCTCACGCAGCGCATCGCTCGCGGCGAGGTCGCGCTCGAGCAAAGCCAGATCGACAGCGAGCTGTTCGCGATCGAGGATGCGCTGGCGCATCTCGGCGACGCGCTGCGGATCGCGACTGAGTTCGAACAGTTGGTGCGCCTTGGTGTAGCGCAACTCAAGTTCGGCGGGCGCCTTGCCGGCAATCGGCGCCCAGGCCGCTGCGATCGCCGCCGCCGAATCGGCGCCTTCGCCTTCGCGCAGGATGCGTTCGAGCCGTTCGCACAGCGCGCGGGCGCGGCTCGCGATGATGGCCGGATCGCCGCGCTCCAGGCGACGCGCCTCGACACGCTCGGTGGCCAGCCGCGAGATCTTCTTGTCCGACTTGCGCGCGCGATCGGCGACGCGCAGCAGCAATTCCTCGTCCTCGATGCGATCGAGGGCAGCCCGTCGTACTTCGCTGTCGCTGTCGGTCGTTGCACGTTCGGCGAGCAAGGCAGGGCGCGTCACGCGCTGCACGGCGGCCAGGCGCAGTTCGGCTTCCGGCGCGCGTTGTGCCATGTGTTCGATCAGACGGACGTCATCCTGCGCGCGCAGCAGGCGCACGCGTTCGACCAAAGCCGGCGCGGCTGCATGCGTGCCCGTCAACAGATCGGTAAACAAGCCGTACGCGACCTTGCGCACGCCTTCGTCACGGTCGTCCTGGGCCAGTGCCTGCGACAGTGCGGGGTCGGCGAGTCGCTTCAGGGCGGCGATACGCACGCCGGCATCGCTGTCTTCACGTGCAAACCGCGGCAACTCGGCGCGCAATTCGGCGCTGTCTTCCGAGGCAACGGCGGTACGGCGCACGGCTTCATCCTTGGATTGCCAGCGCGGTTTCGAGAAAAAACGGGCAAGACTCATCGGCGATTCTTCAATTGGGTTGAGGCGGGACGATCAGAGCAGGCGCCTGAGGATACGGAAACCGGCGATCCAGGTGCCGAACATCATGCCGAAGTTCGTGAACATGAAAACCAGCAAGGTCCGCGAGATCCGGTTCTTCCACCAGCCGGACCAATGGATCACGTCATCGCGCAAGCTGTCGAAATCGGCGACGCGCGGGCGATGGATCCAGGCTTCGACGGCGGCGCTCGCGGCACCAGCGGGAACGCCCGGGCGGAAAGGTTTCAACGGGCCCGCGATGAACGCGGCGATCGCGCTCAGGGGATGCCCGCCAGCGACAGCCGCGCCGAGCGCCGCACCGATGCCGGTACAGAGAATCCACACCCACAGCGCATCGGTGCCGAGTTCCGCACCACGCATGTACAAGGTGCCGACCGCGACCGCGATCAATGCGAAGATCGCAAACCCAATGAGCTTCGGCCAGATCGAAGGTTTCGGCATTTCGGCGAGTTTCTTCTGCAGCGGGGCGGGCGCGTCCTGCTGGGATCCGATCGCTTCCTGCATGCCGGCCAGATGGCCTGCGCCGATCACGGCCAGCACGCGCTTCACCGGTTTGTGTGCTTGTTCGGCATCCGCGGATTCCTCGCGCAGGCGGGCCGTCATGTAGCGATCACGCTCGCTGATCATGGCTTCGAACAGCGGCGGGGAATCCTTCGCGAATTCGGTGAACATGCTGCCGAGCATGTCGCCTTCCTTCAGTTTCTCGATCTCGGTCTCCATGTCAGCGACGGTTCTCTTCAGTTCC
>JBEBXZ010000291.1:0-4026 GCA_040391335.1 Dokdonella fugitiva
GCGAGCAACCGATGCACGGGTTGGTCGGAGGCGGGTTTCGCCACCAGCAGCGCCGCATTCTGGCGCAGCAGCGTCGCGGCGATTTCACGCCGCACGATCGTGGCAGCGTTGAACGAGTGACGCACATCGAGCGCAAGTAGCGGGATCGAGGCCAGCGCGCGCTCCAGCGGTGGCAGTGCCGTGTTCATCGCGATTGCCTGTACGGTGGCCGGCCATCCGTTCGCGACCTCGGGTGCGAAAGGATCCTGTTCGCCGCAGTCCCAGAGCAGGCGCGCGGTGTCTTCCAGCGTCGCGCCGTCGCGTACCAGTTGCGTCGCCGCATGGCCGCGATAGTAGGGGCCATCTGCGCGGATCAGCGAAATCCGCGTTTCCATGACCGGCAAGCCGCGATCCAGGCTTTGCGCCGCGCCGCGTGCGGCACCGCGTCCGATCCGCTTGCGCGAAGCGAGGCGTTCGATGTCGCGGCGCCGGTAGACGCGACTGCGATGGTCCTCGCCGGGACGGGATTCGACCAGGCCACGGCTGACGTAGGCATACAACGTCGCCGCGCTGATGCCGAGCATCGAGATGGCCTGCGCCGCCGGAATGTACTCACTGTCGCTCACGATAGGTTGATCTGGATGCTCAAGATTGATCAATACGTCGGATGGTGACAGATCGCATGCCCTCGCATCCATGCATGTGTTCGACGTGTCATCAAGGACGCGGGCTGGCAAAACGGCCAATCGTCGCGGGGTGCGCCGAATACGGGGACTGCGAGGATCTTCCTCCTCGGTTCTGGACGACCTGAAGTGTTGCAAGGGAGAGTTGCTGTCGCAGGATTCGGGCGAAGGCTGTCGCAGCGCATTTTTCCCACGCTTGGGATGCAAAAGGGCCCGGGCGCTTGCTCGCCGCTCCGCGCTGCCCTAGCGCTCGATCACGAGCAGGGTCGAACTCGCGCTTGCGTAGAGCCTGCCATCCGCATCGGTGATGCGGGCCTCGGCAAAGGCCGCGCGGCGACCGACCGAGACGACGGTTCCAATGGCGCGAACGAGGCCCGTCTCGAGGGTCATTGCCTTGTGGTACGCGACCTTCAGTTCGAGCGTCGTATAGGTTTGATTTGCGGCCAAGCGCGAATGCACGGCGCAGCCGCAGGCCGAGTCGAGCAGCGTGGCCGCGTAGCCGCCATGCACCGTGCCGATCGGATTGTAGGCATGCGGCCCGGGGATGCCGCTGAAGACCGCGTATCCCTCCGCGATCTCGACGAGGTCGAAATCGAGCGCGATCGCGATGCCCGGGCGTTGCCCGGCGGCGATCAAGGCTCGCAGTTGTTCGAGGCCATTGAGGCCGGCACCTGCCTGTTCGACCAGACTCATCGCATTCTTCCCGTGATCGAGGTTAGGGTTAGGAAATTATGAACAAATCCAATTCCATCATTCCAGCGGCTTCCTGCGGCGAAGCCAGCCAGGCCGGAATGATGGCCGGTCCTGGATTGCTCGGGGTGACAGCGCCCGGCATTCTTCGATGCGCACTTCATCGCGAGCGCAGCGATGCATGCGTGGCCTCGAGGATTTCATCGGAAAGAAGGCGATCCTCGACCGCGCGCGCGAGCACGATGGCACCGACCATGCTGGCCAGACTGGCCAGCGCCTTGCGCCGTCGCGCAGCCTTGAGCCGACCGGGTAGCGCGCCGGCCAGCAGGTCGGCCATTGCGGCGACGCCATTGCCGAAGGCGCGACGCACGCCCTTGCCGCGTCGCGGAACGTCGGCGCCGAGTGCGGGCAGGGTGCAGCCTTGTCCTGCATGGTCGCGATGCCGCTCGGAGAGGTAATGATCGAGGAGCGCATCGAAACCGCGTTCCGTTTCGAGCTTGCGCGACCAGCGTTCGAGCGATTGCGCCATCGAGCGCGAACAGACTTCTTCGGCGAGATCTTCCTTCGAGCCGAACTGACCATAGAAACCGCCATGCGTGAGTCCCGCATCCTTCATGACGTCGGCCAGGCCGATGCCATCGAAACCGCGTTCACGAAAAAGCCGCGTGGCGGCATCGAGCACACGTTCGCGATTGCTCGCCGCTTGCTCCCTGCTGACTTTCATCGAAACGGATCCCGTTGCCCAATGGCTCATCATAGGCAGTGTCTTTGGTCATTGCAATGATGATGGTTGACATTTAAGATTCGAGCCGTTCCCACATCCTTGCCGTGCGATGCATCCCGCGTTCTGCCGGATTGCGCACGGATTCGATCCTTCTGCATGCCGAGTCGATGATGAGCGCAACGAAACCCGAGTGGACCCGCACGGCCGTGATCGCCGTCGTCGCGGCTGCGTTCATCGTCACCATCAGCATGGGTGTGCGCCAGAGTTTCGGCCTGCTCATGCAGCCGATAGGCCGCGAGCTCGGCATAGCACTCGAAAGTTTCGGTTTCGCGATCGCCGTGCAGAACCTGCTCTTCGGCATTGCCCAGCCGTTCGTCGCGGCCTTGTCGGAACGACTCGGTACGCGGCGCACGTTGATCATCGGCGCGCTCGTCTACATCGCCGGCTTGCTGATTGCGGCGACCGTGCAGGCTTCCACCGGGCTGATCCTGTCGTTCGGCGTGTTGATCGGCTTCGCGCTGAGCGGCACGACCTTCGTCATCGTGCTCGGTGCGGTGGGTCGTCTCGTTGCACCCGAACATCGCAGCGTTGCGTTCGGTCTCGTCACGGCCGGAGGCTCGCTCGGCCAGTTCGCCGTCGTGCCGCTCGCGCAGGGGCTGATCGCCTCGTTCGGCTGGCGCATGGCCGTGGTCCTTCTTGCATTGCTCGCGGCCAGCGAGATCGTCGCGGCCTTCGGCTTCCGCGCGCGCAAGGCTGGCCCGTCGGATGCCGGTCCGCGTGCCGAAGGCGAGCCCGACTGGCAGCTCGGCACGGCCTTGCATCATGCCTCGCGTCATCCGCACTACTGGCTGTTGAATGGTGGCTTCTTCGTCTGCGGTTTCCACATCGCTTTCGTCGGCACGCATCTGCCGGCCTATCTGGTCGATCGCGGCATTCCGGCCTCGATCGGTGCCTGGTCGCTGGCCCTGATCGGTCTTTTCAATATTGCCGGCTCGTATCTTTTCGGCGTCTGGGGCGGGCGCGGGTCACGACCGATGCTGCTCGCTGGTCTATACGCGGCACGGGCGCTCGCGATAGCGATCGTCGTGTTCATGACGTTGAGCCCCGCGAGCGCGCTCGTGTTCGCCTCGGTCTTCGGTTTCCTCTGGCTCGGCACGGTGCCGTTGACCAGTGGTGCCGTTGCGTCGATGTTCGGCCTGCGCCATCTGTCGACGCTCAATGGCGTCGTATTCCTGAGCCATCAGGTCGGTGCATTCTTCGGCGCGTGGTGGGCCGGCCTGCTGTTCGACCGCACCGGCAGCTACGACACGATCTGGCACACCAGCATTGCGCTCGGCCTTGTGGCAGCGGCACTCAGCGCGATGACGCGTGATCGCGCTGCCTACCCAGCAGTGGCGGGCATCGCAAGGGCGGCGGTGTGAGCCTGCGGCGCATCCTCGTCATGGTGATCGTCATCACGGCGGTGTTCGGCGGGGTGCTGCTGTGGTCGCGCCATGGCGCGCAGGTGTTCCTTGCCGGGCTCGGCGCGATGATGTGCTGACTGCATTTGCCATGACGAACACGGCGGGGCGGTCGAGCGGACCAGAGCGGCTCGTCGCCAAACAAGAAAGCCGCGCATTGCGCGGCTTTCTTTTCCAGGAACCTCGCCTTATGCGGGGTTTTCCCGCCTAAGTACTTTCTGCACGGCAGGATCGTTTTCGAACTGCGTGAAAAAGCGGGCGAGGTTGTCCCTGCCGGCGAGATCGATGCCGACGGAACGCGCCCAGCGCAGGGTGACGAACAGATAGGCATCGGCGATCGAGCGGGTATCGGCCAGCCAGTCGCGTCCGGCGAGATGTGCATCGACGCGGGCATATAGCGTGGCCACGGTCTTCTTCGCCTGCTGCTTCGATTTCTCGATCGCGTCGGCATCGTCGAGATAGGCGGTGGCGCCGAACAAGGGCTTGTAGG
>JBEBXZ010000292.1:0-4025 GCA_040391335.1 Dokdonella fugitiva
CCGGATCCCACGATCGCGATGCGCGGGGCGCGGCCGGAAGCCTTGCCGCCGGGCGTCGAGCCTCCCCTTCCGGTATTCCGCCTGGATCTTCCTCCGCCAGCGGCCGCCTCGCATTGAAGAAACACGGCGGGGCCAATGCGCGAATGGCCCAGGCGGGACGCGCGCGCCACGAACGACGCACTGCGGGTAAACTGCGCGCCCCGGAGGTGCCAATGAACCAGCCTGCCCAGAACAGCGGTACAGCCATCGCAAGTCTCATATTCGGGATTGCCACATGGTTTGTCCTGCCGATCATCGGCGCGATCGTCGCGGTGATCTGCGGACATGTCGCGCGCAGTGAAATCCGCCGCATGCCACCAGGCATGATCCAGGGTGATGGCATGGCGCTCGCCGGCCTGATCCTCGGCTACGTGCAACTCGCCCTGGGCGCACTGGTCTTCGTCGCATTCATCATGATCGGCCTCGCCATTTTCGGCATCCATTCCTGATGTATGCGCTGGCTCGCCCGCTGCTGTTCTGCCTCGACGCGGAACGTGCCCACGACCTCTCGCTGAAAGCGATCGAGACGGCTTACCGCACCGGATTCAATCCGCTGCTCGCCAGCCCGCCCGCTGCGCTGCCGACGTCGGCATTCGGCATCACGTTCCCGAATCCTGTTGGACTGGCGGCCGGACTCGACAAGAACGCCGCACATGTCGATGCGTTGGCGTCGCTCGGTTTCGGTTTCATCGAAGTCGGCACGACGACACCACGCGCGCAAGCGGGAAATCCGAAGCCGCGCATGTTCCGCCTGCCCGAACACCAAGCCGTGATCAATAGGCTCGGTTTCAACAACGCGGGTGTCGATGCGCTGGTCGCGAATGCCGAACGCGCAAGGTTCAATGGCGTACTCGGGATCAACATCGGCAAGAACAAGGACACGCCGAACGAGCGCGCGATCGACGACTATCTGTTCTGCCTCGAGCGCGCCTACGCTCGCGCCAGCTACATCACGGTCAATATCTCCTCGCCCAACACGCAGGGTTTGCGCGACCTGCAGGAAGAGGAAACGCTGCGCCGCCTGATCGGCGAATTGTGCGATGCCGGCGAACGGCTGGCTGCAAGGCACGGCGCACGCAAACCGCTGCTGCTCAAGATCGCCCCGGACCTGGACGAGACCGAGCAGGACGCCATCGCCGAAGTCCTGCGTGCGAGCGCGATCGATGGCTTGATCTGCACGAACACGACGATCGACCGCAGCGCGATTGCCGGCCATCGGCACGCCGCTGAAGCAGGTGGCTTGTCAGGTCGACCCGTGTTCGAAAAATCAACGTCGATACTGCGCGGCATGGCCACGCGCCTTGCCGGGCGCATGCCGCTGGTGGGCGTCGGCGGCATCCTCGACGGTGCCGATGCCGCCGCCAAGGTCGAGGCCGGCGCCCGCCTTGTGCAGTTCTATACCGGCATGGTCTATCGCGGACCGGGCCTGATCGGCGAGAGCGTCGAAGCCATCCGCGCACGGCGCGCATCCGCCGCGCCATGAAAGGCTATGCGGTCGATGCCGCGATCGGCGAAGGCGTCGGCTACACGCTGGTCGAAAATGCATCGCTCGAAGGACGCAACACGTTTCGCGTCGCCGCGCGCGCGAAGTTGCTGGTCGAGGTCCGGGACGCGAAAGCGCTGCTCGAACTGTCGAACTATCCGGCACTGCGCTCGGGCGCCCTGCTGGTGCTCGGTGAAGGCAGCAATATCCTGTTCGCCGGCGACTGGCCGGGGACGGTGCTGTCGATCGCCACGCGCGGCATCGAAATCATCGAGCGCGTTGGATCTTTTTCGCGTGTGCGCGTCGCTGCTGGCGAGAGCTGGAACGATTTCGTGCATTGGTCGCTCGCGCAGGGTTTCGCCGGCCTGGAAAACCTCGTCCTGATTCCCGGCACGGTCGGCGCCGCGCCGATCCAGAACATCGGCGCCTACGGCACGGAGGTCGGTGAATTCATCGCCGCCGTGCATGCCTGGGATCGCCACCGCCAGTGCGCCGTCGTGCTGACGCACGCGGAATGTGCGTTCGGCTACCGCGATTCCGTATTCAAGCATGAACCGGATCGCTGGCTGGTGACCGCCGTCGATTTCAACCTGACGACAACACGCACGCTGCGCATCGACTATGCCGGCATTGCGGAGGAACTCGCCCTGCTCGGCGCTGGCATGCCCACGCCGACACGCGTGGCCGAGGCGGTCGCACGCCTGCGCACGCGCAAGCTGCCGAATCCCTCGCTGATCGGCAATGCCGGGAGCTTCTTCAAGAACCCACTGGTCGATGCGACACTGGCCGCGACCTTGGAAAACCAGTATCCCGCACTGCCGATGTGGCCTGCCGGCGATGCCGGCAGCAAGCTGTCAGCCGCCTGGCTGATCGAGGCCAGCGGCATGAAGGGATATCGCGAAGGCGATGCCGCCATCTCCGCGCAGCACGCCCTGGTGGTGGTCAATCACGGCAAGGCCAGCGGCGCAGACCTGCTGCGCGTGGCGCGGACCGTGGCTGGCGAAGTCCATCGCCGCTTCGGCGTGAAGCTGGAAGCCGAACCGCGCATCATCGGAATGCAGCGCGCCGGGGTTTAGCGCGATCGGTCACAAACCGGCATGCCCGGTGCTGGGTACAGTTCCCGAAGTTCGCGTCGACCTGGTTTTGTCGCCGCGCACCTTCCTCCAGCAAGAGAATCAGCATGACGACCGCCATCGCCCCGTCATCCCTGCTTGCCAGCCGTCGCAAACTCGCAGCTTCCCTGAGCGCGGCGATCGGCCTCGACGAAAGCAGTCCAGTCCCGAACCTGCGTCGCCCCGGCAAGGCATCGATCGACGAACGCCTCGTCGACCTGCAGTCGCTGCCGGAGGTCGAATACGCATCGCCGCCGGACTGGATCGGCTGGCTGCACAAGGCAACCTACGGCTACCGCACGTCGGAGGCCGCGACGTTCCTCGCGCTACCCGGAACGGGAGCGAGCGAAAAATGGGATAGCTGGATCAATCAACAACTCGATCCCGCATCGATCGATGACAGTGCCTGCGCGACGCGCATCACCTCGGCCGGTTACGTGACGCTCAACAAGACGCTGACGCAGTTGTGGAACGATCACGTCCGCAATACATCCGACTACTACACGCGCATGCTGCCGGCGAACGAAACGGAATGCGCCACGATCGTCCGTGCGATCTACAGCAAGCGCCAGGTGTACGAGCGCATGGTCAATTTCTGGCACGATCACTTCAGCGTGTTCGGCTACGACTACGACATCGCGCCGACCCTCGTGCACTACGATCGCGACGTGATCCGTCCCAATGTCCTCGGCAATTTCCGGGTGATGCTGGAGAAGGTCGCAACGTCCACCGCGATGCAGCTCTACCTCGACAATTATTCGAGTAGGGGTGCGGATTTCAACGAGAACTATGCACGCGAACTGATCGAGCTGCACACGCTTGGCGTCAGCAACTATTTCGGCCCCGGCGATCCGTTCCAGGTGCCGTGCATCCAGACCGACATCCATTGCCCGGGCACGGTGCCTGCCGGCTACGTCGACAACGATGTCTACGAGGCCGCCGCGGCGCTGACCGGCTGGACGATCAAGAACGGCTATTGGCAGTACCCGAACGACAACGACGGCAGCTTCATCTATCGCGCCGACTGGCACGACCGTCGCAACAAGATCTTCATGGGCATGTACATCCCACCGAACAACCAGCCGGCCATGCAGGATGCGCGCTCGGTGTTCGATCGCCTTGTCGCCCATCCGGGAACGGCGAGGCACATCGCCACCAAGCTGTGCAAACGCTTTGTCGGCGATACGCCATCCGTCGCCCTGATCGATGCGGTCACCCTGGATTTCGCCAACAACGTCAATGCGCCCGACCAGATCGCAAGGATGCTGCGCACGATCCTCGGCAGCAACGATTTCAAGAGCCAATGGGGCACCGGCATGAAGCGCCCCTTCGAAGTGACGATGGGCGGCCTGCGCGGACTCGGCGCGAACTTCACGCCGAAGCCCGACAAC
>JBEBXZ010000293.1:0-4015 GCA_040391335.1 Dokdonella fugitiva
GGCGCATGCGCAGGGCAAGCCGTTTTCCGACAACGATTGCGGACGCATGCTGGCTGACATGGGAGGCGTGTTCATGGCCTTGCCGCCAGCGCCCGCCCGCCTGCTCGATCTTGGCTGCGGCAGCGGCTGGACCAGCGTTTTCTATGCGCGCCGCGGCTATCGCGTGACCGGGCAGGATATCGCGCCGGACATGATCGCGCTGGCGGAAAAGAACCGCCTCGATGCCGGCGTCGTGGATCGACTGGATTTTGTGGTATGCGACTACGAATCCCTGGGTTTCCCGGAGGAGTTCGACTGCGCGGTGTTCTACGACGCCCTGCATCATGCGGAAGACCCGGCCGCAGCTCTGGCCAGCGTCTATCGCGCGCTCAAGCCGGGCGGTGTGCTGGTGACGATCGAGCCCGGTGTCGGACATGCGGCAGCCGAGCATTCCAGGCTTGCCGTCGATGCATTCGGCGTGACCGAGCGCGACATGCCACCGCGCGAAATCGTCCGTCTTGGGCGTGCTGCTGGATTCCGTTCGGCACGCGTTTACCCGACACCCAAAATGCTCGCGATGATCCAGTACGAGATGCCGGCGCTGGCACGTCTGCCGGACTGGATCTCGGACTTCATACGCTGGGCCGGAATGGGCTGGCTGATCCTCGCCGCCAAGCACTGGCGCGGCGGCATGGTGGTGCTGCGCAAGTAGCCGTAGTCGGTTGCGCCAACCCTGTTACGAATCGGCTACGAAACACGGCTGTTTTCGAATTCAGGCCAGCGCGCCTGCCGGAACCTGCATCGTCACGCAATGCAGGCTGCCGTTCTGCCAGATCAGCGGACGACACGGCACCTGCACGATCTCCCGGCCCGGGTGTGCGAGGCCGATGATGCGCGCGGCTTGGTCGTCGGATGCAGCGCCGTAGGCGGTCACGAGGACCGCCCCGTTGTCGTTCAGGTAATTGGCGTAGGAAGCGGCCAGTCGTCGGCCTTCATCGAGGATCGGTTTCGCCCAGGGCAGGGCCTGCAAGGTGTAGGGCTGGTCGGCGCGCGTACGCAATGCCGCAAGTTCGTCGCGCATGCGGCCGAGTTCGGCGAAATGCGGGTCGTTTGCGTCATCGCAGGACTGGAACACGATCGCATCGTCGGGGGCGAGGCGGGCGAGGGTGTCGATATGCGCGTCCGTGTCGTCGCCTTCGAGATAGCCGGAGTCGAGCCACAACACGCGCCGTGCGTGCAGCGTGCGCGCGAAGGTGGCGTCGATCTCGGCGCGACTCAGTTGCGGGTGGCGCAGGTGCAGGCAATTCCAGGTCGTCAGGATCGTGCCGTGGCCATCCGATTCGATCGCGCCGCCTTCAAGCGCCCAGTCGATATGCTGGTGCGACGCATCGGCGAACAGGCCGCGATCGACCAGGCCCTGCACGAGGCGGTCGTCCAGGCTGGCTTCGAACTTGCCGCCCCAGCCGGTGAAACGGAAATCATTGAGCACGAAACCGTGCGCATCGGCCAGCGTGATCGGCCCCGAGTCGCGCAGCCAGGTGTCGTTGTACTCGATCTCGACATAGCGCACGCGCGCCGCATCGGCGCCGCTTCCGGCCAGCAGGCGCATGGCGCGTTCGCGCAGCGCGGCATTCGCCACGCAGACGATGACGGGCTCGAAGCGCGCGATGGCCGTGACCAGCACGACATACGTCGTCTCGACCTGGTCGAGGCGCTGCGCCCAGTCGGTATCGGCGTGCGGCCATGCGACGAGCACGGCGGCCTGCGCCTCCCATTCGGCGGGCAGGCGCAAGGAGGTATCAGTCATTGCAGGATGTTCTCAGGCGCCGTCGCGCACGCTGTGGATCACGCGGTCGCGTTCGAAATAGACCGTGTATCCCTGGTAACGCCAGCGGTTGATGGTCGGATGGCGTGGCTTGTTGCCGCCAGCCGCCGGCAGTTTCTCGATGGGCGCGCCGTAGCGGCGTTCCACCTGGGCCATGCTGAGTCCACGCTGCGGCGCATCGATGGCGCGCACCACGGTCTTGTCCAGCGTCAGTGTGTCGGCCTGGCTCTGTGGCGCCAGGAACAAGCCGGCAGCGAGCAGCGAGCTACCGAGAACGAGCTTCAAGTTCATCACCGAACCTCCTGATACTGAAAGGGGAAAGTGCAACGCGCGATGTTTTATCAGAAGCCCGCGCGGACTTCCATGAAAGCATCCGCGAAACCGCAGGATGGCGGGCAGATCGGGAATCCCGCATCCCAGAAATGCAGAAGGCCGCTTGCGCGGCCCACTACACGATAACCTGCGGGAATCCGCTCAGCGCTGACGCGCCTTGAAACGCGGGTTGCTCTTGCAGATCACGAAGACCTTGCCGCGGCGGCGCACGATCTTGCAATCGCGATGACGGCTCTTGGCGGACTTGAGCGAAGAAAGCACTTTCATGTTGGTAACCTCGGAACGAACGGGGCTGAGCAAAGCGCGCGAGTATATCGGCAAGCATCTGGTTTGCAAAGCCTTTGGGCGCCTTGCCGTTCAAGTCAGCGAGCGGGACGCAGCATATCAGGAGAGGGTATGCGCAACGGCACGGTGCTTGAGTTCTGTCGCTGGAGCACGATCTCTGCCTTCCCCCATCCGATGCCGTGATGATGCAGAACCTGCATTTCGACAATGCCTTCGTGCGTGACCTGCCGGCCGATGCTGAAATCGGGCCGCGCCTGCGCGAGGTGCGTGGTGCGCTGTATTCGCATGTTGCACCCACGCCGGTAAGCGCGCCGCGGCTGATCGCACATTCGGCCGAAGTGGCGGAAATGCTTGGTCTTTCCGTACAGCAGGTGCAATCGGCTGGGTTTGCCGAGGTGTTCGGAGGCAACGTCATGCTCGATGGCATGCAGCCTTATGCGGCCAACTATGGCGGTCACCAGTTCGGCAACTGGGCCGGTCAGTTGGGCGACGGGCGGGCGATTTCGTTGGGCGAAACCATCAATGCCGAGGGCCAGCGACTCGAATTGCAGCTCAAGGGTGCCGGCCCGACGCCTTACTCGCGCGGAGCCGATGGCCGGGCGGTGCTGCGTTCGTCGGTACGTGAATTCCTGTGCAGCGAGGCGATGCACCATCTCGGCGCCCCCACGACGCGCGCGCTGAGCCTCGTCGGGACCGGTGACGCCGTCATCCGCGACATGCTGTATGACGGCCATCCGCAAGCCGAGCCGGGAGCGATCGTCTGCCGCGTCGCGCCTTCGTTCATCCGTTTCGGCAATTTCGAACTGCCGTCCTCGCGTGGCGAACTTGAAGTGCTCGATCGCCTGATCGATTTCACGATACGCCGTGATTTCTCCGAACTCGGCGGGTCGACCGAAAGCCGGCGTGGCGACTGGTTCGTGGAAGTCTGCGTGCGTACCGCCCGGATGATCGCGCACTGGATGCGCGTGGGTTTCGTGCATGGCGTGATGAATACCGACAACATGTCGATCCTGGGCCTGACCATCGACTATGGCCCCTACGGCTGGATCGACAACTACGAACCGGACTGGACGCCGAACACGACCGATCGCAAGCATCGACGCTACCGGTTTGGCCAGCAGCCGAATGTCGCGCACTGGAACCTCGCCTGCCTCGCGCAGGCGCTGGCGCCGGTGTTTCCGTCGATCGAACCCCTGCAGGCCGGTTTGCAGGCTTATGCGGATACGTTTGCCGAGCTGGATCGCGCAACGATGGCGGCCAAGCTGGGGCTTGCGGAATGTCGCGACGAGGACGTGACGCTCATGCAGGATCTGCACGCATGGGTGCACGCGAACGAGATCGACATGACGATCTTCTTCCGGCGCTTGTCGGCTTTCGATCCGGCACGTGTCGACCCCGACCTGTTCCTCGATGCCTGCTATGACGAGACGCGCCTCGCTTCAGGCGGCAACCTTCCGCGTGAATGGCTCGAACGTTACGCCATGCGCCTGGACAGCGATCCGCAACCGGCCGCGCTGCGCCGTGAACGGATGGACATGGTCAATCCACGTTATGTACTGCGCAATTATCTGGCGCAGCAGGCGATCGACCGGG
>JBEBXZ010000294.1:0-4011 GCA_040391335.1 Dokdonella fugitiva
TCCAGCAGACGCACCGACAGCGATTCCTCGTTGCGTGGCAAGGACGGCACTTCATGCCGGCGCTGTAGCCACGGTGTCGAATGCAACTGCGCATGGCGCTCGAGTGCCGAGATCAGGCAGCGACGCAACAATTCGCGCACCGGCGGCGCCAGCAGGAAACGGAAGATCTGCCCTTCGTTGATGAGGCCGATCGCCAGACGGCTGTCCCGCATCGGCGATATCGTGATCACGACCATCGCCGGCCGCAGTCGCTTGAGCTGCTTGATGGCATCGACGATATCGTTGCCTTCGCTGGAGAGCACGGCGACGAGAACCGCGACATTGCACGCCGTGAGTTCCTCGAGCGTACCTTCTACATTCGATGTGCGCCGAACCTGGATCGCGGCCGGCAGGATCTCGCGTACCGTCGCCTCGATGGCGGTATCGGTATCGAGAACGAGCACCCGTGCGGCCAGTGGAATCGCCCCCGTGGCTTGTACTGCTTCTTCGCGCCCTGCCGCCGCGGCCAGGAATTCCTCATCGGCGATCTTCGCTGCCTCGCTGACGGTCGCGAGCAACTGTGCGCCATCCCACGGCTTCTCGACGAAGCGGTAGATCTCGCCCTCGTTGACCGAAGCGGTGACGGTGTCCAGGTCGGCATAGCCGGTCAGAAGAATGCGCATTGTCGATGGCGAATGGCGGGCCACTTCACGCAACACTTCGACGCCGCCCATCCCGGGCATTCTCTGGTCGCTGACGACGACATGCACTCGCCGCGCGCGTGTCCATTCGATCGCTTCTCTTCCGGTCGTTGTCGTCAGCACCTCGGCATGTCCGCGGAACAGCATGCGCAGCGAACGCAGGATGCGTTCCTCGTCGTCGACGAAGACAACGGTCGGCAGCACGTTCATGACGGCTTGGCCTGCGCGTCGAGTGGCAGCGCGACGATGAAGCGGGTGCCGACTCCGGGCTTCGATGCCGTGCGGATGACGCCACGATGCTGATCGACGATCTGGTGTGCGATCGCGAGGCCGAGGCCGGTGCCCTGACCGATCGCCTTGGTCGTGAAGAACGGATCGAAGATGCGACCCAGATCCTCAGCCGAAATGCCCTTGCCGTTGTCCTCGATGACGACGATCGCGCGCGTGCCCAGTACCTGGGTGCGCACGATGATGTGGCCCTTGTCGTGCTCGATGGCCTGCGCCGCGTTGTTCAACAGGTTCAACAGGACCTGGTTGATCTGCGCAGGCGCACACTCGATCTCGGGAATCTCGCCCGCATGCCTGATCACCTGGATGCCACGCTTGCGCAGGATGTGCTGGACGATGCGCAGCGAGCTCTCGACGAGCTGGTTGAGATCGGCCTTCTGCGTGTGAGCCTGGTCGAGTCGGCTGAAATCCTTGAGATTGGCGATCAACTCGCTGATCTGGGTGATGCCATGCAGGGTATCCTCGAGCAGCGAGGTCGTATCCTCGAGCATCGCCGTATCAACCTGCATGCGCAGGTCCGCAACCCGCCCAAGTCGCTGCTCGAGGTCCGGCGGCGGTGCAGCCGAGTCATCGAAAAGGCCGGCCGTGATCGCTTCGTAGCCGGTCAGCAGCCGAGTGGCGTCCGTCAGTGTGGAGCGCGTCATTTCTATGTTGTTGCGCACGTAGCCGAGTGGCGTGTTGATCTCGTGCACGAGCCCGGCCACCATCTGTCCGAGCGATGCCATTTTTTCCGACTGCACGAGCTGCAGTTGCGACGACTTGACGCGCGCATAGGCACGTTCGAGTTCACTGCTGCGCTGGCCTAGCCGCGCATCCATTGCCCGCAGGACATCCAGCACGACGCCAGTGCCGAGATACTCGCCCTCCGCGGTCGTGACGATGAAATCTTCGGTGATTGGGCTTGGAATACGCTCCGCGATCATGCGTGCCGCGTCATCGATGGGCGTATCGATCGCGAGCTTCAGTGCGTTTCGGTTGGCGAGCGTCTCGATGGCACGTCGACCGTAAAGTTCGCGGCCGTAAGGCATCAGGTAGATACGCATCAGTTCGTAGCGACTGATCGAGCCCACAGCCTCGTGACCTCGCACGATCGGCAGCGACAGCAGGCCGGAATGCCGGGTGTCCAGCATCCGTTCGGCCACGTCGATGATCGGCACATCCGGCTTGAGCGGCGTGGTGTGCCTGAGCAGCGCAGCCAGCCCCTGAGGCAGCGGTTTTGCCACGCGCGGGCTGCGGATTGCAGTCGGCGAATCGGAGTCGGACATGCGAAGTTCGTTTCGGCATTGCGCCGAAGAACGAATGCATCGACGCGATGCTTCATTGTGCTTACGCAGCGCTAAGGTCTCGTGACAGCGGGCGCCATCGCCACCGTCGAGGGTTCGTCGACGGGCCATCTCCACTGGCGAGGCTATCGCACACGAGTTCGGCGTACCCGTGCCAGCCGAGGTATTGCGCCATCGGCGTTGCAGGGGGGAGTTCCCTCTCAAGGCTTGGAGGTGCAGCGGCATTGCTTGCCACAAGGGATGATTCGCAATCGGTTGCCGGATCACCTCGACCTGATGAATCACATTCATTGCCAACCTGACGTGCGTTCACGAAATGTCATGGGAGACTCCGCCCATGGACATGACGCACAGACTTGAACGACAAACGGCCCGACCGATAAGGGTCATGGTCGCCGACGATCACCCGTTGCTGGTCGAAGGAGTCGCGGCCGTGCTTGCCACGCAGGACGACATCGAACTGGTCTGCAAGGCCTGTGACGGTCACGAGGCCATTGCGAGCTATGAGCGCGAGCGCCCGGATGTCGTCCTCATGGACGTGCAGATGCCGCGCCTCGACGGGATCGCGGCCACGCGACAGATCAGGCGGCATTCCCCCGACGCGCGAATCATCATGCTCACCATGTACCGAGGTGACGTGCAGGCGCTGTCCGCATTCTCGGCAGGGGCCCAGGGATTCCTTCTGAAGAGCATGATGCGGTCCGATCTGCTGAGCGCGATTCGTCACGTCTTTGCGGGAAAGCACTGGATTCCGCAGTCGATCGCGAAGGTCATGGCGGAGCACATGACCGATGAAGCATTGACGGGGCGCGAACTGCAGGTGCTCGACCATGTTGCACGAGGCAAGACGAACAAGCTCATTGCATCGGATCTCGGCATTACGCCGGAAACGGTCAAGGCCCACATCAAGAACATCCTGCTCAAGCTGAAGGCTTCGGACCGAACACATGCAGTGATCCTTGCCCTGCGGCGAGGCTTCATGCAGCTCTCATTGGAAGATGGCGACATGGACATCGAGTACGCGCCCGCGCACACGGCGCGCATGCTTTCGGCCAGCAGGGGAACGCGGCTGTGGCGGGGTTGAGTTGAGGCGGAACTGCGCGGCAAGGGCGGTCTCCGTATCCTCGTTCGACGACGTCAGGTAACTCCAGAAGCACGCCGGGCATTCCAGGGAGATCTTCCCGGTACGTGCTCAGTACCGCTTGCCGTACCTCCGACTCGGCGCTCCAGGACCGTTGGAACCGGGTGTCGAACGGCCATTCGACACGATCCCGGCCGCTCTTGCGTGTCTCCGCCTGCTCACTCGATCGGGGGACGGCCTGCGCTCTCCATTCCGATGAACATCAGTCGATCGATAGGTTCTTTCCGTCGGCGGGGCGCGTGTTCTCCCTCGCTCATGACACGGTGGCGACCCGCACCGGCTTCGCTGCTGCCGAAGCAACCGGGGGATGCCGGCACTTCCCTGAATGGTGGATTCGACGCGGAGCGTCCGGCGTTACGGTCGCTACATGCTCGCGTCGCCGCTGGACGATGTTCCCGGATCCCATGCCGCCGCGAGCCATTCGGATCCAAGCCAAAAGGGTGCGTTTCGCATGATCCAGGCCAGCGGCTCAGACAATTTCATGCCCTTCGCCGTCAGCGCTGGCGGGCTCGTGTTCGACGCGTTGTCGATCGGCCGCGACCATGCACAATCCGTGCTGTTCCTGCATGGGTTCCCGCAGTTTGCCGATGCGTGGAAGCCGATCATGGCTCGCATTGCT
>JBEBXZ010000295.1:0-4010 GCA_040391335.1 Dokdonella fugitiva
GGTCGGCGCCGACAACGGCATCGCCTTCTTCGAGCTTTCGACGCCCGATCACCCGCTCTATCTCGGCAAGCTGCCCACTCATGCCGGCACCGGCAGTTCGCTATGGCGGGACGTGCGCGTGCATGCCGACCATGCCTACGTGGTCAGCGACAACAACGGGGCGCACGGTCTGCAGGTATTCGACCTGACCCAACTGCGCGGCGTTACGACGCCACAGACGTTCACCGAAACCGCGCACGATGCGGGCTTCGGCAACGGCCATACGATTTCGATCAACGAGGACACCGGCTTCGCCTTCGTTGCCGGCAGCAACACTTGCGGCACGGCAGCTGCGCGTGGCGGCTTGCGCATGTACGACATCCACGCTCCAGCGAGTCCGGCTTTCGTCGGTTGCATCACCGAGGGCGGATACACGCACGAGGCCCAGTGCTGGACCTACGCCGGCCCCGACACGCGCTACAGCGGGCACGAGATCTGCGTCAACGCGAATGGTCCGACCAAGCGCATCGCCCTGGTCGACGTGAGCGACAAGGCCGCGCCGGTGACCCTGTCCTCGAGCGGCTATACCGGCGCGTCGTATCCGCATCAGGGCTGGCTGACCGACGACCATCGCTACCTGCTGGTCAACGACGAACTGGACGAGTCGAGCTTCGGCCACAAGGCCTGGACCTGGGTCTGGGACGTCAGCGATCTCGAGGCGCCGGAGCTCGTCGGCCATCACGAACATGCGACGCCGGTCATCGATCACAACCTCTACGTGCACGGCAACCATGTCTACGCGTCGAACTACGAGGCCGGCCTGCGCATCCTGCGCATCGACAACCTGTCGCAAGCGGCGATGACCGAGGTCGCCTATTTCGATGTCTATCCGGGCAGCGACTCGGCGAGCTTCAACGGTACCTGGAACAACTACCGCTTCCCGGGCAGCGGCAATGTCATCGTGACCAGCATCGACGAGGGCTTCTTCGTGCTCAAGCCGCAGCTTTGTGCGCCACAAGCAGCGCCGACCGGGCTCGTGGCAAGCGCGAATGGCGATCATCGCATCGACCTGCTGTGGAGCGGCA
This sequence comes from Dokdonella fugitiva, assembly GCA_040391335.1. Classification (GTDB taxonomy): domain Bacteria; phylum Pseudomonadota; class Gammaproteobacteria; order Xanthomonadales; family Rhodanobacteraceae; genus Dokdonella; species Dokdonella fugitiva_A. The sequence goes on from JBEBXZ010000295.1 coordinate 1,065, forward strand.
GCGGCGCGGCTTATCGCGTCGAGCGCGCACAGGGCGGTTGTGGCGGCGCCTTCGAGACGCTTGCCGATGCGCTCGCGACGCCGTCGTTCACGGATGCAACGGCCTCGGGCCAGGTCGACTACGGCTACCGCGTCGTCGCCACCGATTCGACGTCGCAATGCGCATCGCCCGCATCGGAATGCGTCGTCGCGCGAACCAGCGGCAGTTGTACCGCGCCGCCGCTGTTCGCCGGTCTTGTAAATGCTGCCGATGCGGGACGCCCGACCTGCCGCGTGGATCTCGACTGGAATGACGCGAGCCCTGCCTGCGGCGGCGATGCACGTTATGCGGTGTACCGCTCGCCGACCGCTGGCTTTACGCCGGATGGATCGAACCGGATCGCCGAAGGCCTGTTCGCTCCGTCCTTCGCCGACACCTCGGCGCCGGGTGGTGTCGAACAGTTCTACGTCGTGCGCGCGACCGATGCGGCGAACGCAAGCGAGGATGCGAATCGCATCGAACGCTCCGCGACCGCGCGCGGAACGCCGGTGGATGGCGTGTTCGGTTCGGGTGGCGAACCCGGCGAGCCGCCATTCGATACGAGCGCGCGGCCGGATGACGTGCTGCGTGCAGGCGATTCCGTGCTGCATGCGGGCTGGCACATGTCGACCGCGCGCATGCACGGCGGCACGCAGAGTTTCTGGTCGACCGCCGCGAACAACCTCTGCGTTTCATTGGTAACGCCAGCCATCCCGTTGAGTGTCGGGCAGCCTTCGCGCCTGACCTTCTGGAATGCCTGGGACATCGAGCAGGGTTGGGATGGTGGCGTGATCGAGGTCTCGACCGATGGCGGCACGAGCTGGGTGCGGTTGACCCCGGCTGGTGGTTATCCCTCCACGATCACGAATGGCGGCTCGTTGTGCGGGATCGCGCAGGGCGCCGGGGCGTTCACCGGTCGGAACCATTTCACGTGGACCCAGCATGAGGTGGATCTTGCCGCCTATGCGGGGCAGAACGTGCAGCTGCGCTGGCTGTATCGGACCGACGGCGCGCAAACAGGCGAGGGCTGGTTCGTCGACGACATCGAGGTCAGCCATGCGCGCGTGCCCGGAACCTGCACGACCGATCCCGATGTCCTGTTCGCGGATGGCTTCGATCACGGCGGAATATGATCCGAGGCGCGGTTCGCGGGTGACGTCGTTGGAGATTTCCGTGTCTTGGGCATTTCAGGGAAAATATCGGATTGAGGCGGCCGTCGATTTCGATGCGCCCGGAACCCTCAGGATTTCACGAAATTTCTATGGAAGCCTTCGTCACGGTCAGTGCATCATTCTCGGCTTCAGTCTTCGGAGTCGTCTATGCCAGCGCTGGACAAAGAGCAGTTTGATCATGTCGCCAAAGCAATCCGCGACGAACAGTTTGAAGAAGCTTTGGTACTGCTCGATGCACTGATTGACCGGCACCCGCGTGCGGCCGCACTCCATTGGCATCGCAGCCGTTGTCTCGAAAATCTCTGGCGCGAGTCGGAAGCGATAGATGCGCTCGATCAGGTGATTGCACTGAAGCCCGACTATGTTCCGGCGCTGATCGCGCGCTTACGTCATGCGAACAACGAGGGCGAGATCGAACGCTTCGAACCGCTATTGCATCAGGTGCTGACCTTGGAGCCGGCGCATCCGCAAGCGCTGACCTTGCTCGCAATGGTCCGGCAGGGAAATGACGCCGACCCGGCCGAGATTCTCGATCTCATCAATCGCAGTCTCGCCAGCGATCCGGAACAGGTTGATGCGCTGATGATGCGTGGCGAGTTTTTCGTTTCGCAGTCGATGGAACCGAGCGGCGCTCCCGATACGATTCGCGATGTGATGGGCATCGTTTATCAGCGCCATCTGCTCGAACAAGCTCTGGCCGACTTCCGCCGCGCTTCCACGCTTGGCAGCGATCTGCTCCCCGTCATGCGTTTTGCCGACACGGCGGGAAAACTGGGTCTGGACGACGAGGCGCTCGCCCAGTGCGATATGGCGCTCGGTCGACTGTCGGCCGACGACACGCACGGTCGACGTGCGATCGAGCAATTGCGAGCTCGAATCGAAGGCGGCGATCAAGCCACGCGTGACCAATTGGCGGCGATGTTCGAATCCGCTTATTCCGGCAAAGCTGTGGAAAGAAGCGTCGACGACGATATCGTCTACGCTACCTTGCAAGGCACTGCCGACCTGTTACGCAAAGGCAAGGATGTCGACGTCGCACTGGACGCCTTCATTTCGGGGTCGCCCGATGATCTCGTTGCGACCAATATCGCACGCCAGATTTTCAACTTCGCCCATGAAACCGCGCCGGGACTGCAGGAAGTGGATGCCAAAGACTATCCGGCATTCCAGCGGAATCACGCCCGAACCTGCGAACGCCAGCTGGCCTCACACGGTTACGCAGTGATGGCTGATGCCGAGGCGATGAATCTCAGTGCGCAAATGGGCATGCGTGCCCTGATTCGAGTGTTCATCAATCCCGGTGTTGGTTCCGCCGCAGCGTTCGCGCTGAAGCCAAAATGGCCTGGCGTGATCGGGTTTTTCGTCATGCTGCTAAGTGGACAATGGCGTACCCAGCGCATACTTGAATGCAAGACGCGCCTGCGCAGCGGAGTTTTCCTGATCACGCGTGCAGTGGGCCCGGAGCCCTGGGATCATTCGTCAATGGATCGCGTTCAATTCGAGAGATTGCCGCAAGGGACATCTCCGGCGAAGGTGGCTGCACGTCATGAACAGCGTGTACGCGATGCGCTTGCCGAAGATTCCGGCGAGGGTATCGATCTCGCGCATACGCTCGATGAAATCGAAGGTCAGTGGATCGAGACGAATCAGATAAAAATGGAACATCGCATCGCACTTGGTTTCGTCACGGAGCAGGAACTTCGCGCCGTACTGGGAAAACAATACGATCGCTTTGCCGACAAGGTGCGTAGTCGCC
>JBEBXZ010000296.1:0-4008 GCA_040391335.1 Dokdonella fugitiva
CGGCGGGTAACGTGGTCAACACCGGCCATGCCGAAACGACGACGCCGGGCGTGTGCCCGATCGGCAACACCTTGCCGGCCTGTAACCCGACGGTGACGACGCCGGTCGATTCGACCAGCTTCACGGTGACGAAGAGCGCAGCGACGCTGACCACCGATGCCGACGGCAACGGCGTGATCAGTGTCGGCGACACGCTGACCTACACGGTCACGTTCACCAACACCGGCACGATCGCGATGACCGGCGTGGTGGTCAGCGATCCGCTGCTGACCCCGAACTCGATCACGTGCCCGAGCGTGGCCCCGGCCGGCACCTGCGTGCTGACTGGAACGCATCTGGTAACCCCGGCGGAAGGTACGGCGGGTAACGTGGTCAACACCGGCCATGCCGAAACGACGACGCCGGGCGTGTGTCCGGTCGGCAACACCTTGCCGGCCTGTAACCCGACGGTGACGACGCCGGTCGAGTACGCGGCGCTGACGATCGTCAAGACCGCCTTGGAATCCAGCGTCACGCCGGGCAACACCGCGAGCTACACGATCGTGGTGACCAACAACGGCCCGTCCGATGCGGCGAATGTCGTGGTCAGCGATCCGACGCCGGCTGGCCTCACCTTTGTCAGCAATGCCGGTGACTGCACGACCGTGTTCCCGTGCAATCTGGGAACCGTCCCCGCCGGCGCGAGCCGCACGATCACGACGACGTTCCAGGTGCCGGCGGATTACGCGGGTGCGAACCCGATCCGCAACGTCGCGAGCGTGGAATCGCCATCGGATCCGAGCGGTCCGCACGACGATGACGCAACCACGCCAGTGGGCGATGAAGTCGCGGCGCTGACGATCGTCAAGACAGCGAACGGTAGCGGCGTGAGTGCTGGAGCAACGATCAGCTACACGATCGTGGTGACCAACAACGGTCCTTCGAATGCGTCGAACGTGGTGGTCACCGATCCGGTGCCGGCAGGCCTGATCTTCGTGTCGAACTCGGGTGCCTGCACCACGGCATTCCCGTGCAACCTCGGCACGGTCCCGGCCGGTGGTTCCCGCACGATCACGTCGATCCTGCAGGTGCCGACCACCTACAGTGGTTCGAGCTCGATCCGGAACATTGCCACCGTGGTGTCTCCGAACGACCCGAACGGCCCGCAGAGTGATGACGCGACCGTGCCACTGGTTGCCTATGTCGAGCCGACGCAGGTGCCGGTTGATGGTCGAGTGGCGCTGATCCTGCTGATGCTTGGAATGCTCGTTGCCGCAGGTGGTGCGATGCGCCGTCGTATCGGCTGATATCGAGCAGGCAGTGAAAACGAAAGAACCCGGCTCAGGCCGGGTTCTTTTTGGGTGCGTCAGGAGCTCGATGCGCGGTGCCGCAATCAAGGCCTGCGGTAAAAGGACGATCCGCGATCGAGTGAAATATTCAAGTGTGAACGAAGAATCCGGCTTTGGCCGGGTTCCTTGTTTGGTGCCGGTCGAATCGGATGAGCCATGCGGCAATCGCGAGCGAGGACAGGACCCCAGGCCGCGATCGACTGATGCACTCGCGCGGGTGCATCAGTCGGAAGCCCTCAAAGTGCGTCGTAGTGAAGTATCGCGTTGGTCACCAGCGGGTAGCTGCCGATCGTTGCCGCACGCCAGAGTGGATTGATCGCGAACAGCAGCACGTGGCCCTTTCCGTAGCGCGCATCGACGACGGCGGCGCGCTGGGCGAGCACGCCACCGTGTTCGAGCAGGCCGGAAACGAACAGCTCATCCGCATCGGCGAAACGCAGCACGGCGCGTGGCCGCAGCGCTTCGGGAATCACGCGCGGATTGTTGCGCATCTGCTCGGCGTTCAAAGGCAGGGCCTGCCAGCGCTCCGCTTCGGGCAGGGCGGGCGGAAGTTCGTAACCCGCTCCTTCCGGCATGTCGACATCCTTCGGGCCGCCGCGACCGGTCGGGCGCTTGTAGTCCTTTGCGTTTGGCAGGTCGCGACTGCCGCCGACCTGGTTGCTCAGGTTGAAAGCCATGCCGCTCGCGCTGTACACGGTGAATGGTTTTGCATAACCCCAGGTCACCGGGCTTGATGTTTCGGTCGGTTGCGCGCGAACCAGGGTGCCGGTGATGCGCAGGTTTTCCTTGTCGGCGACTTCGACGCCGGGTGCGAGTCCGACGTCGATCGCGAAACGCGCGGTATCCATCGAGGTGATCAGCAGGCCACCCTCGGCGACGAAGCGCTTGAGGTTGTCGACGCCGCTGCCGCCCAGGCCCGGGCGGATGTCGTCCGTGCCATCGATGCGGCCGATGTTCGGTGTCAGCTTGGTCGTTTTCCATGGCATCGGACTGCCCCACATCGGCAGCCCATCGACGATCGCCTGCGAACGGCTGACACCGACCGGCCCGAACAGGATCACGTCATAGCGCTTGCGCAGATTCGCATCGCGCGCGACATCCTGCGTGCTGATGTAGCTGTAGGGAATCTGCAGGCCATCGAGTGCGAGACGCCACCAGCCTTCGGTCTGCGTGCTGAGCCAGGTGTGCAGCACGGCGACACGCGGTGCGCGCAGGCTACGCGTTGCGACATCGGGCGCTGCAGTGATGGCGAGCACTTCGAGACCGAGCTTGCGTGCGGCGGCATCGAATGTGTCATCGGCACGTCGCACGATCAGGCTGCCGGCGGCGAAGTTGCGTCCATTCAGCGAGAAGCCCGCCGTTGCCACGTCGATCGCGGCCTTGCTGGCGGAAAAACGCAGGCTCGCGAGTTCGGCCGCTGCGGGATTGGGGATGATCCGCACGTTGCCGCTGCCCGCGATCGCGGCTTCAGCAATCGGCCATGTGACACGCTGCATCGGTGCCTTGAGCAGGGCGGCATCGGTCACACGCTCGACATCGACGCCGAACTGGTCGCCGATCGACCAGCCTGTATCGTCGTAGGGGTGCTTCTGCGGATCCTCCGGTGCCCAGTACTGGCGATCGAGCAAGACGTCGGCGATGCGCGAGTACGGCTGATCCATGCGTACGACATAACTGCCGGCCGGGAACGTGCGTGTGGTGGGTTCCTTTTTCTCGTCTTTCTTGTCCTTGTCGGCATCCTTGGCTTTCGGCACGACCGGGCGCTGTACGGTAAGTGCCGCATCGAGGCGATGGATTTCGGCCTTCTGCGTATTGAGCACGCCGAGCAGCTTGAGCTGGGCGCTGCGTCGCGGGTCATCGGCACTCAGCACATACGCAGCGGGGCCGGAATCGCCGGGCTTGGTGATCGAGCGCTTCGACTTCAACCAGAAGTTGCGCAGGAACTGCTGGCCGTTGCGCGAGAAATAATCGAGCGCGGTCAACATGCCGCTTTGCGAATAATTGTTGTTGTAGCGTTGCGACCAGAGCACCTTCGCGTGCGGCGGATTCGGGCGATACCAGGTGCGCTCGTACTCGGACGGATCGAGGATGCGCTCGACGGTGTCCGCGCCGCCGTTGCCGAAGGTCTCGTAGAGGCGGCTGATACCGTTGTGCGTTGCCGCGATGAACATCAGATAGCCGGGACTCCAGGTGTCGAAGTCGCCATGCGTGAACACGCCAGGCAGGCCGAGCCGGGTCAGCGTCTCGACGTTGTTCCAGCCGATCTGCTGCCATTCGTTGACCAGCAGCGGATCGACCCAGGCGTTGTAGGGGCCATCGCCGACCGTATTGTCGTAGAGGAACGGCACCGACTCGTGCATGTCGTGCAGCACCTGCGCATGCCAGCCGGTGTAGGTGTCGATGATGTTCCGGGTCAGTGCGAGCGAGGCGATCATCGCGTCACGATTGTTGTCGTGCGCGACGTAGTGACCCCAGTACAGCAGCGGCGGGTATTGCGATTCGGGGTTCGCGCGGTGCCAATTGTAGCGGTCGACCATGCGCTCCCAGCCATCGGTTTCGACGACCGGCGTGATCAGCGTGACCATGCGCGAGCGGATGTCGCGGATGTACGGCGCCTCGTCCACGGTCAGGCGGTAGGCCAGTTCCATCAGCGAGGATGGCGAGCCGGTTTCGGTCGAAT